>QMPN01000176.1 GCA_003648575.1 Bacteroidota bacterium | reverse complement strand
CCTGAATGGCCCCCCTGAGGCCGTAAGAAATATTTTTTCAACGGCATCTGAAGATTCTCCCGCTAAGCATTGATAGATGGCAGAATGCTCGGAATCGACAGGGATGATAAAACTGTGGTTTTCTCCGGCGAGCCGGTTTACGAGTTCACCTCCCGCCACTATTGATTCTTTGTTTGCCAGGGCGATAGCCTTGCCTGCTTTCAGAGCGTTGACGGTTGGTTCAAATCCGGCAAAGCCAACGATGGCATTCAATACCATATCGATCTCTCCGTATCCGACAATCTGAGCTACAGATTCCCGGCCGGAAAAAACCTTTATATCGAGATCTGACAGGGCATCCGAGACATCTTTATAATGAGCTTCATTGGCAATGACTACCATGTTGGGAAGGAATTCCCTGGCCTGCCGGATAAGTTCTTTTGTATTATTGCCGGCTGTGAGGGCTTCAATGGCAAATTGATCAGGATGGCTGCGCAGGATGTCGAGTGCCTGCATTCCAATGGAGCCTGTTGAACCAAGTATTGCAATCCGCTTCTTACTCATTTTTATGTTGCTAGAAGGTCATATACTCCTCCGGGTCGACGGGGGTGCCGTTATGCCAGAGTTCAAAATGGAGGTGAGGCCCGGAGGTGAGCTCACCGGAATCACCGCTAACAGCAATAGGCTCACCTGCTTTGACAAAACTGCCTGTGCTTTTTAACAGCGTTGAATTATGCTTGTACAGGGAAATAAAATTTCCACTGTGCTGGATAGCAATTGTATGGCCGGTTTCACTTGTCCAGTCGGAAAAAATTATAGTACCATCCTGCACCGATTTTATCATTGACTCAGTACTGGCAGCTATATCGACACCATAATGTTTTTCGGCAAGGTTGAATTTGTTGATGATGATGCCTTCCACCGGTATAAAAAATACAATATCACTTATTTGCAGGGCTCCATCGTAGAGGTCTTCAGATTCGTAAAAAAACAAGTTGTATTTTGTCCGGGCCTCGTATTCCGCCCTGAGCATCGAATCCTCCGGGGAAGATTCGATGGTGATGCTGTCATAATCAATGCCGGCATCCCTCACAGGTACAATAGAATCAACAATTTCCCTGCCCTCAATGATATTTCTGATATTTCGCAGATAGAGATCCCTGGCACGGAGAGAACGTTCCAGGGAATCTGCCCGTTGCTCAAGCCTGTACAGTTTACCGGGTATGTTCACATCGAGATAACCGGGAATGTACTCACGGATGGGTGTGAACGCAATTATGAAAATGGTAAGTGTGATGAGGATGATCGACACAGTTACGGTGAGCAGAAAGACGTTAAGGCGGGAAAGACGGAACGACAGCCGTTCTTCATAGGTTTCATTGTTCATGATAACCAGGCGGTACTTGTCGCGTAGTTTGCCATACCATTTCCGGTCACTTTTATTTTTTCTGGCCATCAGTTATTGTCTTTGCTGCTTTGCAAATATCGGAAAAATCTCTGCATCTGGATACCTGACATTATTTTTAATGGAAGGACGCCTGATACCGGCAGATTTCATAGCCTATATTTGCCGCATCGAATCTGATTAACTCATTTCTTTAGCTATATTTGCAGCTATCTAATAATATTTATTAAAAAAAACAGTTAAACAGTTATTATTTCCGAATATCTTGAATAAGGTTGTAGCATATCGTTTATTGGGAAAGACCCTGATTTGGGGCTTGTTGCTGGTAATGGTATCATGTTCTACCAAGAAGAACACTTTTACCAGGAGGATGTACCATAATCTTACTTCCCATTACAATGTTTACTGGAATGGCAAAGAAGCATTGATCGAGGCGGAAAAAGAACTGGAGACCACGATCGATGATAATTACAATATGATCCTGCCAATGTACAATTATGGCACTGATGCTGATGCAAAAACAGTAACACCTTTGCTCGACAGGGCCATTGAAAAGGGTTCCAAAACAATCCTTAAACATTCTATGCGTTTTGGAGGGAAAGAATATATTAAGTGGATTGATGATGCCTATCTGTTGATCGGAAAAGCATACTTTTATAAGCGTGATTATTACAGTGCCAGGCGTTCATTTAGCTTCATCATGCGCGAATATGAAGATAATCCGATCAAATACAACGCCATGCTATGGCTTGCCAGGACGTATATTGAAATGGAGCAGTTTGAAAAGTCAGAGCCCGTACTAAATCTTATCGAGACTGATATGAATGAGGGGGAGAATAAGATCCCGACCTCTGTTTATCACAACTTTCCCCTGGTCCAGGCCGATCAATTTATAAAACAGGAAAAATATACTTATGCCATCGACTATCTCTATGATGGCATTGCCGTAGCAGGAAAAAAAGACCTTAAGACCCGTGCAAAATTCATCCTGGCACAGATATACCATTTGGAAGGTGACCTTGACGAGGCATCACAGCTTTATGCCGAGGTGATCAGGCGTAATCCGCAATACGATATGGCTTTTCAGGCAAAGATCAATATGGCCCGGGCTTATGAAGCTGACAACGGCGACAGCAAAACCATCATCAAGTACCTTAACAGGATGCTGCGTGATGATAAGAATAAAGATTACCTCGATCAAATATATTATGCCCTGGCAGAAGTAGCTTTTAAGGACAAAGAAGACAGCCTGGGTGTTGAGTACCTCCGGTTATCTGTTGCAAGGAGCGTTGCTAACGATTATCAGAAGTCTACCTCAGCATTGGAGCTGGCTGATATTTATTTTGCAGTACCGGAATATGAATTGTCACAGGCATATTATGATACGGCGGTTACGTTCTTACCACAGGATTATCCCAATTATGAAGAGATCAGGAACAAGGCAACCAAACTGTCAGAACTGGTAGCAAACCTGAAGGTGATAATGCTTGAAGACAGCCTGCAGATGCTTGCTTTTATGCCGGAGCCGGAGCGTATGGCAATAATTGATGAAATCATCATGAACCTGATAGAAGAAGAGCAAAGACAGATTGAGGCAGAACAATTGGAACAGAGCCTGGCTTCATTTGACCAGGGGCAGAGTGGTTTTAATACAGGCCAGCCAATAGGAGGGGCGAAATGGTATTTTTATAATTCTAATACATTAAGCAACGGATACTCAGAGTTTATCCGCAAATGGGGTAGCAGAAAGCTTGAGGATCTGTGGCGGCTTCAGGAGAAACAGCTGATCACTCTTGAACCTGAAGAGCTATTGGATGAAGCCATCGACAGCCTTGCAAGAGCTGGTGATACTCTTGGTATCAAAGCCCTGGATCCGCATAACAGGGAGTATTATCTGAAAGATATTCCATTTTCAGAGGATGCGCTGGCAAAATCTGATGAAGCCATCGCAGAAGCTTTTTATAACCTCGGGCTGATCTATGCTGAAGGGCTGCATAATACCTTAAAATCGATCGAATCCTATGAAGAACTGTTGGAGCGATATCCCAATGACACCAACAGGTTAAGGGTTTACTACCAATTGTACAGACTCTACCTTGATGTTAGCGACTTGAACCGATCAGACTATTATAAAAATTTGATAATCAACGACTACCCTGATAGTGATTATGCCATGATTATATTGGATCCGGACTATTTTAAAAATATGAAGGCTAAAGAATCTGAGCTGTCAGAACTGTATTCCAGAACTTATACAGCTTTTGAGAGAGGCCAGTACTATACGGTTATCGGGAACAGTGATCAGGCCCTGAGGTTGTACGGTGATTCTGCTGCCCTGATCCCAAAGTTTTTATACCTGAAAGCATTGGCAGTGGGTAAGGTGGATGTTGTGGATTCCCTTGCCGTTGTTCTTAAGGGCATCATAAAGAATTACCCTTCCAGTGAAGTGAGCCCCATGGCTCAGGACCTGTTGAATTACATTGCAAAAGACCGGCCGGACCTGGGTACGGGAACGAGCACAGAATCTTCAGAGGAACCGGCCTTTGAATCTCCATATGCTTATGACCCCCAAAGCACTCACCTTTACCTGCTTGTTGTTAAGCGGCAGTCAATAAAGCTGAGCGCGATGAAGGTCCGGATATCTGACCATAACCAAAAATATTACAGCTTGCGGGAATTAACGATCAACAGCGTTTTACTGGATGATATCCGGTATATGATCACAGTCGGGAACTTTGATAATGCAGAGGATGCGATGGATTATTACAATGATATCAATGGCGATGCCTATGTATTTGGTGAGCTGGGTACAGGTAATTTCGTGGAAACAATAATATCAATGAAGAACTACCCCATCTTTTACAGGGATAAAGATGCGGACTTATACAAAAGGTTTTTTGAGATCAACTATCTCAATGACTAAGCTTCAAACTAACAGATTTAAAAATGGCGAAGACTATTAATGGCGACACACAATCGGTGAACATGCTTGGCGCCGGAACAACAATCAAAGGCGACATACAGTCAAATGGTGATTTCCGTATCGACGGAACCCTGATCGGTTCAATTAATTCAAAAGGGAAGATAGTGATAGGCCAGACAGGGCATGTGGAAGGAGAGGTTAACTGCAGAAATGCTGACGTTTCCGGCCAGGTAAAGGCACAGGTTATCGTAACTGAATTATTAACACTAAAGGCAACGGCTAAACTTTCGGGTGAGATCACAACCAGTAAGTTGTCTATTGAGCCGGGTGCCCGATTCTCAGGTACTTGTAATATGAGTGAGTCAGGTACCAGGGTAGACAAAACTGCCCTCGATGGAACAACAGGACTCAAAGAAAGAGAAAAAAACGCTTAAGGCGTACGCAAGGTATTCTTCCATTGCCTTCCAAATGCTGGTGATTATCCTGGCGGGGGCCTTCGGGGGAAGAGAGCTGGATAAATGGGTGGATTGGCAATTCCCCGTATTTACGCTCGTACTCTCTATCCTGGCAGTTATTCTGGCTATATATACGGTGATCAAAGACTTTATCAAAAAATGAATTATAAAAGCACCATATTAAAGTTTATCAGAACCCTTGTAACTACAAGCCTGCTTTTGGTGGTTGCAGGCTTCCTTGTCTATGTATATGCTCCGGAACAATACTATACTCCCGCATTTCCATTTCTGCTCGTTTTTTTCCTGCTTGCAACCTTGATCATCTTTCATTATATGTATAAGGCTGTGGAAAAACGTCCGATGAGGTTTGTAAATATTTTCATGCTGACGACCATGCTCAAGCTGCTGGCATACATGGCCGTGATGGTCACATATGCTCTTCTGAACAGGGAAGATGCCAGAGCTTTTGTTATCACCTTTTTTATACTTTATGTGATCTTCACGAGCGTTGAAGTAATTGCCCTGCTGAGGGTGAACTCTGAGTTCATGCAAAAAGGCGATATATCAAATAAATAAAGCTATCAACAACCATAAAGAAGTAATAAATTATGAGTAAAAGCAATATACTGCTTGATTACGAAAGGATAGACAGCTTTGATCAGGAGAAGATCGAAAAACTGAAAGGCCATTATACTGAAATCCTTAAGCTGATCGGGGAAGACCCGAATCGGGAGGGCTTGATTAGCACTCCGGAACGCGTTGCCAAGGCCATGCAATATTTTACGCATGGTAATGATGTTGACCCGGTGGAGATATTGAATTCGGCCAAGTTCAAGGAGGATTACCGTGAGATGGTGATCGTAAAGGATATTGATATATTTTCGATGTGTGAGCACCACATGATACCCTTCATCGGGAAAGCACACGTAGCGTATATTCCTGATGGGTATATCACAGGGCTAAGTAAGATCGCAAGGGTTGTGGAGGCCTACAGCCGACGCTTACAGGTGCAGGAACGCCTTACCACACAGATCAAAGATGCGATCCAGAATACATTGAACCCCCTGGGGGTGGCTGTCGTGATAGAAGCCAAACACCTGTGCATGGTCATGCGGGGAGTAGCAAAACAAAACTCAGTTACGACCACTTCGGATTTTACAGGAGCCTTTGAGCGACAGGAAACAAGAGCGGAGTTCATTCACCTGCTTGGGATGAATCTTCATTGAGGGTTAAGCCCTTCGACTTCGCTCAGGACAGGTCGTTGAGGGTTGAGTGTTGAGTTAGTTTTAAGTTAATAGTTATGAGTTTTTTTAACTAATTATGAAGGGCACCGCGCACCCTGCCCCTTGCCCCCTGCACCTTGTCCCCCCGTCCCCTGTCCCCATTCCCACACATATTTGTAAGATTTCCTGTTTTCGCCAAATGGGTCACCCATGGCAAAGATTGCACGATGTATGAGATTGGCTTCGCCGAGCTCCGCTTCGCTCCGGTTGAACGAAGTGCTGCTAACCTTTGAATATCGGGCAAT
>QMPN01000175.1 GCA_003648575.1 Bacteroidota bacterium | reverse complement strand
TGGGTGCCAGGCTCTTCAACGTACGCAACTTAAACAATAAGCATGTTTTCCCTGAGCAGGTTAGTAGTTAAACACGAATGCACCGGAATAATCCCCAGAACATCCCCATGCTTAACAGTGGAGAGAAAACTATCAGATGTTTTGATAATCCCATGATCCTGGCTGATGGAAACAAGCCTGGTATCAGGAACGGGGCCTGACCAGCCGGAATCCAGGTATCTGACAATGAGTCCGTAATACCTTCCATCTTCTTCGAGAAACTCTTTGGAGAAGTGCACGGCTCCGCCATAGATGAGTAACTCCTTCCTTTCCGGGTAGATGCCGCATACAGGGCATGCCACAATGACGGCAAGATCATCGAATTCACAAATGTTCTGCTTGAATTGCATCAGGTCGTAAAACACGAAATTTCCCGGGCGGATCTCATCTGCGCCGCTCAGATTCTCAATCAGGCTACAGGAAGGAGTATCTCCGATAGAGATCAACAGATCAGGGAATTCATTGTTGTATTTGCCCTTAAGTGAATGCAGAGCCATGATTGTACCATGGTGGATATTGATGACCTCATGCTTATTAGCTGCCTGGTAGGTATTTCCTGAGTGGGTCAGGAAACCTTTAAAAATGAGCTTGTCACTGTTTCTGATTACGTTGAGGATATGCTCAGTTCTTTCATGATCGGGAAAAGGAACACCGCTTCGGCTATATCCACAATCCACTTCTATAAATATCCCAAGAGCGGAGCTGAGACTATTGGCAAGAGCTTCGGTGGCTTCAGGTGAATCTGTAAGCAGATTGAGTTTTATCTTTAATGCCAGTTCATTATAAGTGTCTGTTTCTCTTAGGTTAACAGGAAAGGCAATCGTAATATCCTTCCAGCCGGCTGCAGCAAAATGAACCGCCATTTCTGCTGAAGATACTGTGATCTTCTCCACACCCTCTTCTCTGAACCATTCGCCTACCTGCACCGACTGATGGGTCTTAAAATGTGGACGAAAGCTCACACCTGAGGATATTGCCTTTTCTGCCATGCGTTTAATATTCGCACGACAAATCTTCTCACTGATAATGAGGGTGGGTCTATTGATCATAAGTGCCTATAGTTTGGAGTGCACAAAAATGCCTAAAGTTTTTACACCTGAAGCCTATTGGTATTTATCCCTGTCACTAAAGTATTTCATGAACTGTACTCTTTCATAGAGCGTAGGCTCGACATATTGTTCCTGGCTGAGTTTCCCTTTGAACTCGGCGATGCTTTCGAAGCCTTTTTCGGCCATCCAGTCTTCAATTTCTTTGATCACCTCTTTCAGGAACTCAGGCCCTTTCTGGTAAAGTGCTGATACCATTTGTACCGCATCAGCACCGGCCAGCAACTGCTTGATCACTGCTTTTCCATCATGCACACCTGTTGAGGCTGCGAGGTCGCATTTTACCCTGTTGGCCAGGATCCCGATCCAGCGCAAAGAAGTGGAAAGTTCTTGTGGAGTACTGAAAACATTCGTAGATGTGATCTCCATCTTGTCGAGATCGATATCAGGGCTGTAAAACCTGTTGAATAGCACAATGCCCTGTATCCCTGTTTTTGACAGTACCTTTACGGCCCGTCCCAGGTTGGAGAAGTAATAACTGATCTTGATCGCGATCGGTATCTTTATAATATTCTTCACATTGTTGATGATCTCCAGGTAAATATGATCGATATCGTCGAGGCTTTTCTCCATGGTAGAAGGCATGATGAAGATATTGAGCTCCAGGGCATCTGCTCCGGCTTCCTCTATTTTGGTGGCAAAATAAGTCCATTCGTGAGAACTGGTGCAATTGATGCTTGCGATCACCGGTATCTTTACCTTTTTCTTGGCATCGGCAATCAACTTAATGTAGTTGCCCAGGTTCTGCTGTTTGATCTTATAATCGAAATAATCCAGATAATCATCCTTGAAACGTGACGGAGCTTCTTCTGCCAGGACCTTTTCATACTCCATGGTGATCTCTTCCTCGAAAATAGATTTGATGACCACCGCTCCGGCGCCGAATTTTTCGAGTTCTTCGATTTTTGTTACACTATCGGTCAGCCCTGAACTACCCACGATCACGGGGTTGCGTAATTCCAGTCCCAGATATTTTGTTGAAAGGTCCATATTGTCTTTTATTACATTGGTTATTGAATATAGCAAAGGTAGGGAATATCATTAAATCTTAAAAATTTGATACTACATCCCATCTATCAGAGTGTTTTCATGTAACTATGAAGAGCTTCAATCGTTCCGGCCCATGAGGTTTCAAAAGCCTCCAGCTTATCTTTAATGCCTTCAGAAGGATACTCCTTGAGGTAATAGTGTTCAGCTACAGCATCTGATAAGTAATCAGGAAGTTTGTCATCAGGCTGCAGGGAAAAGATGACCCTGAGCTTTTCCAGATCAAACTTATCTTTCATTTCACTATAATATTCGCTTTCGGGAAGGATCATATCCTTGAGGTCAATTACATCGACTTCGGGCAGGAGATTCCTGATCAAATATCCCTGGCCAAAGCAAACGAGGCTGGTTATACCTTCCAGTTTTGTTTTCAAATCAGATAGCAATGCGTCCATTGGATTTGTTGTGTGCGGGTAGAGGCTGCTGCGGAATCCCTTTCCATCTTTGAGGGCATATCCGTATGCCATTTGCTGGTAGGGATGTGTTCCCCTGTACATAGGGATTGCAGGTCTCATTGGAAGCAGTTTTATAAAAGCTGGATTTCCAGCTAAGTTGATGCTTGCATTATTGAATGCATCTTTATCGATTTGCAGTGAAGGATCTTTTTTTGCCGGCTTTGGTACGTTTTTCCAGCAATGTCCCAGGAAATCACAATCGTAAGGCTCTCTGCATTGCGGCCCCACATCGATCTTGGGGGAATGCTCCAGAGTAAGAGCTTCTTTTTCTCTTTCGATCTGATCCTTAACATAATCCTGGCGGGAAAGAGCCTCTTCTGTTACATCAATGATGTTGAAAAGCCCCTTTGGGTCGATCTCATCTTCCAGCACATATCCTTTATCGATATGCACCAAAGAAATACCGGTGATATCAAGCCCTGTGCCTTTGATCACATGGTATTGAAGGGCAGCATCCATCATATAAGTTTCTGAGATACCTCCTGAACTTTTAACCTCATAGGCATGCCAGCCTGTTCCTGTATGTACAAGGATATCCAGGTAAATCATCACCTGATCATGCTGGAATGCAGCCTCATAAATAACAGGAAAGCCTTCTTTGATCTTTTCCCCGGTATTGATGATCGCTTTTTTATAAGCTGCAGGGTGCCCCGGGCTCATATTGATCCCTCCGGGAAAAAGATCTTGAGCCAGTTCTCCAACCTGATGCCCACGCTGAAATACGATTAAGCGTTCTTTGGGTATCCTGTCCCTTAAAAATGAACGTTTTTTATTGAGGTATAGCGATTTGAGACATTGGTTGCCACGGATAAATGTGGACTTGGAGAGCAGGTGTTTTTCCATTATCCAAAATTAACAAACTTTAGTCACTTTAGTGCACTCTAAACTCCAGGCACTTTACACAATTATCACTTGCTCTTCCTCCAGTAATGGCTTCCCCTGGTACCGCAAGAATAACTGTGCAATAGTCAGTACATCCTTCTGACAATAAGTGACGATACGATCGAGGTCCTTGTCCTCCCAGTACACTTTCCCTACCTGGCTGCCGTCGATATCATCTTTAGGTGTAGGAATCTCAAATACGGCTGCCAGCGTTTCCAGCGAGGTATAGTTTTTAAAGTCACCAAACTTCCACAGCTCCATGGTATCGAGGTGAGCCACCTCCCAGGGTTTCTTTCCCGCCAGGTCGAGGATCTCCGGCAGGGATACTCCATTTATAAGCATCCTTCTCGAGAGATATGGAAAATCGAATTCCTTACCGTTGTGGGCACAAAGCAGAAAATCAGTACTGCTGAACTTTGTTTCCAGAAGGTTGGCAAAATCACTTAGTAATTCCTTTTCATCATCGCCAAAGAATGATTTGATGCGAAAACTCCCGCCACTGAGCATCCCAAAGGAAATGCAAACAACTTTTCCGAACTCAGCATAAATCCCGGCCCTCGGGAAGAGCGTATCGGGTGTGTCTTCTTCAGCACGCTTCAGGTATCCGGCTTTCTTATCCCATAATTTGATATAGCGCTCGGGTAATTGATCATAGGTAGCGCAGATGGGCACGGTTTCAATGTCAAGAAATAAGACCTTTTCGAGTTTAATGTAGTTCAGCATGATGGAAAGATTTTGTGGAGAATAAATATACGAAAAATGATGGATTTTCCTACCTTTATCTACCTGTATATGGTTCTAAACACATCGAAATATTCATTCTTGTGGATGTTGCTCTGCTGCATGTTCATCTTCTTTTCCTCCTGCAAAAAGAATAAGGATAAACCATTGCCGCAGATAATGCTGACATTTCCTCGGGAACTGGATGCTTTTATTGTGGGGGATAGCATACCAGTGATCGCGCAGATCACGCATACAATGGAAATAGTTTCAGTTAAAGTTGTCCTTGTGAATGCTGAGGGCATTCCTGTCCTGGTACCTAAATATATCTATCCCGGAAGCACTTCTTATGCGCTGGATTATGAATACCCGATCACAAAAAACCTGCAATCAGGAAACTATAGCCTGCTGGTTTCTGCCGGGGATGGATCCAATACGGCGAAAGTATATACACAACTGATGATTAGCGGTGTCGGACGTTTTTTTGAGCAGGCCATTGCCATATGCCAGCCCAATTCGTTGAATACCTATGTATATGGGATTGATGCAGATGGTGATTATGAAAATATACTTAATCTCGATCATGGCTATATCGATTCCGATATTAGTAGTGATCACCGCCAGTTATATATCCTCAAGCCGTCACCGGATATCTTAATAGCCTACAATCTGGATAGTCTTGTTGAGATAGATTTCTCTGTAAATGCTTCTCCGCCATATCCTGAATTTCATTCCGTGAGTTATTTCCAATTTTCCCCCCTGGCCTATGTCCCGAATGCAAATGGAGAGATCCGTGGATATAATAGTCAAGGCTCACCCATCTTTATTACCCCCCTGAATACTGATACTATACCCCTACAATGCTACCGGCATGACAATATGATGCTGGCATATTGTGTACGAAGGGGAGGGCCTGAGCGATTCATAAGGCAATATTATGAAGGAACCGGTGTATACAGGGCCGGGCTGAAGATCAATATTAATGTAGTTGACATTTTCAGTCTCGATCCTGATCAGGCAGTGGTATTCGGGAATGATGATACTACAGCCAGGGCATATGTATATGACATCACAGGAAATGCATTTTATAGTGAGATCTCCATGCCGGAAGGCATAGTCAGCCAGTTGGCAGAAGTCTCCACCGGCCGCTACCTTATTGGCCATGAAAACGGTATCTATCTGTATAATCACAATGACGCCTCTATGAGCCTTTGGCTGTCTGGTATTAGCGTTGATGTGCTTGTATATGATGACCTCAGTCAATATGTATACTATGCTGTTGAAAATGAGGTTTATGTGCATCGTTTTAGTGATGCGGCCTTACTTCAGCAAGTATTGCTGCCGTATGAGGTGGCGAACCTATTGATACAATATAACAACTAAAGCATGCAGAAGCGACTCATGATCACAGAGGATGGTTCCCACACCCTGAGGGTGGATGGTCTCAATGAGCATTACCATTCAACTTATGGCGCCCTCTCGGAGTCACTGCATGTGTTCATCGAAGCTGGTTTGCATAAGAAACTGGACGATCTGCCACAAAAACTCCATATTCTCGAGATCGGTTTCGGGACGGGACTGAATGCTTTGCTAACGCTCCTTGATGAGCAAAGCCGGGGATGTGATATTTATTATACAGGTCTGGAAGCTTTTCCGCTTGAAGCAGATCTCTGGCAGGGGCTGAATTATCCTGGTCTTTTGACAGATAAAAAGGCAGGAGAACTCTTCTCTAAATTGCACACTGCCGAATGGGGAAACCAGATAGAGATCGTTCCTGGTTTTACATTGACGAAGATTCAACAAAAACTGGAGAATTATCAGCATATAGGAAGCATGGCCGACATTATTTATTTCGATGCTTTTGGACCTGATGTACAGCCGGAACTTTGGACGGAAGAGATCTTTCAGAGGATTGCTGACATAACATCTCCCGGAGGGATATTGGTAACATATTCCTGCAAGGGAACAGTAAAAAGAGCACTAAAAGCAGCAGGATTTGAAATTGAAAAGATTCCCGGACCGAAGGGGAAAAGGGAAATGCT
>QMPN01000174.1 GCA_003648575.1 Bacteroidota bacterium | reverse complement strand
TTAAAATACCCTATCTGCCCTGTGGCAGCAACATGTGTCCCACCGCATAATTCAATAGAATCGCCAAAGCGTATGATCCTTACTTTGTCACCATACTTTTCGCCAAAAAAGGCCAGCGCCCCCATATCCATGGCTTGCTGCATACTTACAGCCCTGTGTTCATCGATGGGGTTATTCTCCCTGATCATGGCATTGACCAGTTTCTCAACTTCAAAGATATGCTCGTCGGTCATTTTCTCAAAATGGGAAAAATCGAAACGCAAATGACTTGAATCCACCAGCGAGCCTTTTTGTTCCACATGCGCTCCTAACACCTTGCGCAAAGCATAATGCATCAGGTGTGTGGCGGAATGATTGTTCTCGGTTTTTAAGCGGTTCAGGGGATCCACCACTGCCTGAAAAGTATCAGTTCCTTCGACGCCTTTATCTGCCAGGTGAATGAGCAGATCATTTTCTTTTTTGGTATCGAATATCCTTATCGTCTCAGCTTCATTTTTGAGCATGCCCTTATCCCCCGCCTGGCCTCCTGACTCTGCATAAAAAGGCGTTTTATCGAGAACGATCTCATAGTAGGTATTCTTTTTTTCCTTAACCATGCGGTAGCGCATGACTTTCACTTCGGTTTGCTGTTGATCATAACCCAGGAATTCGGTGGGGCTGTCGCTTTCAGCGATCACTACCCACTCATCCTTATCAAGCTCGGCCGCCTGGCGGGAACGGGTTTTCTGCTCCTCGAGGCCTTTTTTAAATCCCTCCATATCGATGGTCCAGCCGTTTTCCTTTGCCATGAGTTCCGTCAGATCGACAGGAAAGCCGTAGGTGTCGAAAAGTTCAAAGGCAAAGGCACCCTCAATAATCTTATCGGATTTTGAAACGGCTATATACTGATCAAAGCGCTTGATCCCCTGTTCCAGGGTATGCAGGAAGGATTGCTCTTCTTCGTGGATCACCTTGCTGATCAAGTCTTTCTGTTTCACAATTTCAGAAAATGCTTCGCCCATAATATCGGCAAGGGTATCCATCATCTTATAGATCACCGGTTCTTTTTCATTCAGGAAGGTGTATGCATAGCGGACAGCCCTTCTCAGTATCCTGCGGATCACATAACCTGCACCTGTATTCGAAGGCAACTGCCCATCAGTGATAGAGAAAGCAATGGCCCGAAGGTGGTCTGAAACCACACGCATAGCAATATCTGTCTCATCTGATTTGCCATATTCTACTCCGGTAAGTTTGGCCAGTTTGCCAATCAGCGGACTAAATACATCCGTATCATAATTGGACTTCTTTCCCTGAAGAGCCATACACAGGCGCTCGAATCCCATGCCGGTATCGACATGCCTGGCCGGCAAAGGCTCCAGGGAACCATCTTTCCTTCTGTTGAATTCAATAAATACCAGATTCCACACTTCGATCACCTCAGGATAATCCATGTTCACCAGGGTCTTGCCGTCTGCTTTTTTGCGATCTTCATCATCTCTGAGGTCGATATGGATTTCTGAGCAGGGCCCACAGGGGCCTGTATCGCCCATCTCCCAGAAATTATCCTTTTTAGAACCATAGAGTATACGGCTTTCGGGGATGATGGCTTTCCATTGGTTGAAAGCTTCCATGTCGGGATCCAGTCCATCAGATTTGTCTCCCCCAAAAACACTTACATACAATCTTTCGGGATCGAGTCCGTATACCTCCGTAAGTAATTCCCACCCCCAGGCAATTGCCTCTTTCTTAAAATAATCGCCAAACGACCAGTTACCAAGCATTTCGAACATGGTATGATGATAGGTATCATGGCCAACTTCTTCAAGGTCGTTATGTTTACCTGATACCCGGAGGCATTTCTGGGTATCAGCCACACGGGTTGATGATGACTTCCTGTTACCCAGAAAGATATCTTTAAACTGGTTCATTCCGGCATTGGTAAACATCAAAGTCGGGTCATCTTTAACGACCATGGGAGCCGATTGAACGATCTCATGTTGCTTCTCCCTGAAGAAATCGAGGAAAGTCTTTCTAACAAGCTTGGAATCCATAAACTTTTTTATTAACAGTCTTTTTGTTAAATATTTGTGGAAATTACTGAACGCAAAGTTAGTTTAATTAATTATTTTTGTGTCAATAGAAGCTGATAATTCATAATGAATCAGGCTTTCATGCGTTTACAGAACCATATGGGCAAAGAACAATATTTCTACAATACGAAAACGCTTACCTACGAGAAAAGGCGAAAATCAAGCATACTGATCATTTTCAAGGTCGTGCGCTACCTGCTTACTTTCATAGTAATCGCTTCTATCGGTATTTTTCTGGCCTACACCTTTTTCGATTCCCCAAAAGAGCGTATGCTGAAACGTGAAATTACGCAATACGAATTTCAGTATACCCTGCTTAACGACCGCCTCGAACAGATCGAGTCCGTTATGGGTAACCTGCAGGATAAGGATGATAATATTTACAGGGTGATCTTTGAGGCGGAACCGATACCGCAATCGCTGCGCGATGCCGGATTTGGCGGAGTAGACCGTTACGCCCGCCTCGATGGGTATAAAAACTCTCAGGTCATCATGGAAACCACCAAAAGGTTTGACATAATCACCAGCCAGCTGGTTGTACAGTCTAAATCCTTCGACGAGGTTTTTGAACTGGCCAGGAATAAGTCCATTATGCTTGCACATATCCCCGCCATCCTCCCCATTGAGAAAGGGCAGGGAAATATCATCAGTGGTTATGGAATGCGCTATCACCCCATCCTGAAATACAGGAGGATGCACTGGGGCATCGATATCACAGCCCCATCAGGCACGCCCATCTATGCTACCGCCGATGGAAAGATCAGTTTCAATGGCCGCAAAGGAGGATACGGAAAAACATGTACCATCGACCATGGCTATGGTTATCAGACTCTTTACGGGCATATGAAAACTATCACTGTCCGCAAAGGACAAGTGGTAAAACGTGGAGAGATCATCGGCTATGTTGGCAGCACCGGCTTGTCGCAATCACCGCATGTTCATTACGAAGTGATCTATAATACTAAAAAGGTGAACCCGGTGAACTATTTTTATAATGACTTTTCTCCAGAGGAGTTTGAGAAAATTCTGGAGATCGCATCGAGAGATACACAGGTCTTGTCATAGTCAATGCCTTGAAGATCGAAAATCGAGGACAGAAAATCGAAGATCGAGTAATGAAAATGAGACATGAGCAATAACTCAACCCCCAATCCTCAACATTCAAAACTATATTATTCTATCGGCGAAGTAGCCGAAATGTTCAATGTTAACGCATCATTGATCCGTTTCTGGGAAAAGGAATTTGACATCATCAAACCGAAAAAGAATAAAAAGGGAAACCGGCTCTTTACTCCTGACGACATCAAACACTTCCGCCTCATCCATCACCTCGTGAAGGAAAAAGGATACACACTGAAAGGTGCCAGGGCAAGCCTCAAAAGCAATCCTGAAGCAATCGACAATAAGGCTGAAGTGATCGCATCCCTGAACAAGATCAAGAAGGAATTGCTGGAGATGAAGGAAGGACTGGAAAATTAAGTTCCAAGATCCAAGCTCCAAGTTCCAAAACAAGCTCCAAGTTCCAAAATTCTGATTGCTACCAGGAACCTGGTAAATGACACCTGGAGGCCGCAAACAGCATAAGTACCTTTAATTAAAATTATAAATAACCAGCTTCCGTCTTAAGCAGATATTTTCAATTTCTGTTTCGAGGATATAGATACCTTCATGGAGAGCTGAGATATCAAAATAGCCTTTTGAAAGTTCGTCCACCAATAATCTCTGGCCTGTAATTGAATATATATAAACAGAGCTTATTTCGAAATCACCTGCTGAAATATAAACCTGTCTGGAAGCAGGATTGGGATATATAGCGAGTTGTGAATTCAGGTAAGATTCATTCACTGAGCCGATTCCGCATGCTGTTTTAACTTCTTCCACATCAATACATCCCGGAGCATTGGATAGAATGGTTTCATCGCCCTGGGGGTCAAGGAGGTAAGCACATACACTTGCAACTTCGCATTGAGAAAGTGAATGATTATGTTGGATGATCAAATCCGTAATTGATAGTGGGTTTATATTGTCAATGCCTGCCAGGCTAAGTAAAGCAATGTTATGATAGATTTCCAGAACCCCTCCAATGGTTTTTAAATTTGCTAATCCTTCCAGGCTGAAAAGACTCGGATTTCCGTCCCAATATTTATTCCCAATTAGTAAATCTCCACCAATAGAATTTACAGAATCCAAACCTGACAAATCCTCTAAAATCTCATTATTACAAATTCTTAGATTCCCACCAATATCTTTCAGATTCTCAAGTTGAGGCATGTTTTGCAAGGCATCGTTATCGAATATTCCGATGCCGCCACCTATCGATGAAATACTCTCAATACCTGAAAGAAAACTTAGTGCATGATTTTTATAAATGAACAGATTACCACTCAGTGAGTGCAGGCTATTTAATCCTGACAAATTGGCCAAAGCAGGATTGTATTGAATATCAATATCTCCGCCAATGGAAGTCAGGTTTTCCAATCCTGTTAAATCCACAAGGCTGATATTCCCATTATTAAAAGCGTAATAATCTCCGATTAGAAGACTCCCCCCCAGGCTGTTTAGCGCATCAAAGCCACTTATATTCGGGAGAGCCGGAGAAAAAGTAATACTTAAATCACCCGCAATTGAGTTTATTCTGTCGAAACCATCCAGGCTATTCAAATTTTTGTTATTCTCCAGGTACAAACCTCCTCCTATAATGCTTAGGTTTTCAAATCCGGAGATGGTGACTAATTGTGAATTATCCCGGATATTGAGATTTCCACCAATCGATTCAAGCTCATTTAATCCCTCAAGGCTGGTCACGTCATTATTTATAATGTGCATACTATCCCCGATGCTTGAGAGTGCATCCAATCCCTCCAGGTTCTTGAGTCTTGTATACATAATAAAAAGGTCATCACCTATAGTTTCCAGGCTATTCAAACCAGCCAATGAGTCAAAACCTGTGACAACAGTCATGCTCCCTCCGATAAAACGCAATGCATCCAGCCCGGAAAAATCCTCTATTGAATTATTCCCATGAATCGTAAATGAATCACCAATAGTATCAAGAGATTCCAATCCCAAAAAACCAGTTAAACTTTGATTGACTGCAAATCCTGCATAATCACCCATTTTAAAACTTCCATCAATAAGTTTGAGCTTGTTTAATCCCTGGAGGTCAATTAAGGAATCATTCATTTCAACAATGAGATTACCAGAGATGTATTCCAGATTATTAAAACCATTCAAATTAGTCAGAGCATCATTATTCAGGATTTCAACATTTCCGTTGACAGAAGTTAGATTTTCTAAGCCCGTCAGGCTATCCAGTTTTGTATTGCTATGTATTAGTAATGATCCTTCTATATGAGTCAAACCTGATAGTGCTTCTATGCTTTTCAAATTTGGATTTCCACCATGATTAAAATAAAAACCTATTTTCAGGTTCCCTTCAATATTTGTCAAGTTATTTAAACCTTCAAAATTTATGAGATTTTCATTTTTTGAAATTCCCAGATATCCTCCGATACTTACAAGGTTTTCAAGACCGATAAGGCTTTGAAGATTTTCATTATCCCTAATATTAAAATACCCACCAATGGAGATCAAGCTATTTAACCCATTGAAAAAAGACAAGACAGGATTCTCCTCTATTTCAAAATCCCCCCCGATACTAACAAGGTTCTCCAAACCGTCCAAACTGGCAAGGTTCGCATTTCCATACTCCCACCCACCTCCAATTATGCAGTCTCCACCGATCATTTCAACAGCAGACAATCCTGCAAGACTCAATAATGCAGGATTATCAGTAATTACGAGATTTCCACCGATATATTGAAGATTTTCCAATCCACTTAGATTAGAAAGGGCTTCAGTTTCAACTATTCCAAGATTATGCCCAATCGAAGTGATAACACTTAAGCCATAAAGGTTATTTATCTCGTTACCATTTATAGCAACCCATCCTTCTATTTCTGTACAAGCGGGATAATCCTCCTGAAAGCTGTCAATTTGCTGCTGTGTGGTAAATACAATACCCTGTGGAAGGCATGATTGGGCAACAGATAACTGTGCGGATAGCATCAATAATAACAGACAAACAAAAACTAAATGCTTTTTCGATACAATCATCTTCTGTTGATATGAGTATACCAAACTTACATAAAATCACGAAATTATACACAGACAAATAAAAATCAAGGCCACAGCTTTATCTTTGTCATTTACGAGCTCGCAGCTCAATTGTATTGTTAAACTTAAAATATAAGCTTATGA
>QMPN01000173.1 GCA_003648575.1 Bacteroidota bacterium | reverse complement strand
CAGGACTATTATCGTAATAATCAACTATTTTAGATTCTTCTTTTTGGAAATAAGGTTTAAAAAGTTTTAAATCGTTTTTCATAGCAGGAATAAAAGGATTGTAATCCACTATAGTTTCAACGCTAATATCTGCTGATTGATTGGATACATTATCTTGCTTGATATATACTCCGGATGAGCTATAATCTAAAGGAGAAATACAGACATTGGAAGTTTCAAAAACTGTAACAGGGCGATAAATTCCTCCAAACACCGGATACAAAGTAACCCCATTGGGAGCGACATCATGACGTATGGAATTGTCGGCTCGTACTGCTACAAGATTTTCACCCGATAAATTAAGATAGGAAGTTATATCAAAACAAAAAGCCGAATAAGCCCCTTTATGATTACCAATATATTTCCCATTCACAAAAACTTCTGCAGTTAATCCAACACCTTCAAAGCGAATAAAATATCGCTTATCCCCTTCGGGAGCTTCTATATTCAAATTCGTTCTATACCAGCCAACACCACGGTAGTAATTGTTCTGGCCTTCATTCAAAATATCTTTTGCATTCCAGGTATGTGGTACGCTTACCTCTTCCCAGTTCCCATCAATCACTACTCTTGGTTTTTGGGCAGCTGCGTAATCCCCCTTGTAAAATTTCCATTCGGTAAGTTGAAAACTATTTCTTTGCTCAAGAAACTGTTGGGAAAACGCTGTTAGAAGACCAGGTATCAGGATTAATAAAAAGAGAATTCGTTTCATTGGAGTACTTTTTGTTTAAATGATACTTTTCAGATGGTTGTAACCGACCTCGGCACAACTGATCCCGTCAGTATTTTTTTCATGTTCAATAATGCAATGTTTGATACCTCCAGTGTCGGCATGGCTTAATATCCGCTTAAAATCAATGATGCCGTTTCCAACGCAGGCAATCGCCTTTTCGGGAGTATTGTCCATATCTTTTACATGCACAAGAGGCGTACGTCCAGGGTATTTCTTAAAATAATCAACCGGATCACACCCGCCTTTAACTACCCAGTAAAGATCCATTTGAACAGATACATAATCTGCATCCGTATTTTTCATAATAATATCAAATGGTTTGTCCCCATCCGGAAGATCTGTGAATTCCCAGTTGTGATTGTGCCATGCAAACTTCAAACCAGCTTCTTTGCACCGTTTTCCGATTTTATTAAGGTTATCAGCTGCCTCCAGACTTAATTCATGAGTTATTTTACTTGATGCGACCACCCATGGATAATAACACACCAGGTACTCTACACCCAGTGCTCCTGCCTCTCTGATAAATTTATCAGGATCCTCCTGAAGTGGGTACATTCCCGAACCCGTGCATAGTGGTTTAAGCCCTATTTCTTTCAGAAGTTGCCTATATTCTTCTGTGGAATCACCATACACCCCTCCTTCAACGTATTTGTAACCGATCTCTTTTAATTTCAGAAGGGTGGTCCTGTAATCCTTTTTCATATCATCTTTAACCGTTCCCAGTATAATTCCAATTTGTCCCAGGCGCGATGAGACACCTCCTGCGGAGATCAAAGAGGGGCTCAGGGCCATACAGGTAGTGGCCATTGAAGTTCTGTTTATAAATGTTCTGCGTGTAATATTCATAGCTGTTTGGATTACTTTCGATTGTTAATACGATTTACCATCCTAAGTCCTGACCCTCTTCAAAATCATATACGCCACATTTTTCTGCCCACTGAGCATGCAATTTGTTCAGTTCCTCTACTTTTTCAGGATGGATAGTGGCTAAATCATTCAATTCTGTCCGATCCAAATCCAGGTCGTAGAGCTCCCACGCTTCACCGCTAAGTGCAACCAGCTTCCACTTGCCCTGACGAACAGCCTTGTGACCTTCGCGATACCAAAACAGCTCTTTATGAATATCTGCTGTCTCTCCTTTTAAAACAGGCAGCAGACTCTTTCCCTCAAGTGCTGTAACAGGCTTATCATTATACATATCCGGATAATCAACGCCCGCCACATCACAACAAGTAGCCATTATATCCATAATATGTCCCTGGTGTCCTGTAAACTCCCCATGCTGCTTAATCTGAGCAGGCCAGGATGCAATAAAAGGAGTTGCAATACCGCCTTCATGCATCCATATTTTATAATAACGGAAGGGAGTATTGCTGGCATTGGCCCATGAGAAACCATAACTCTGATATGAATCCACACCCCCGGGAGGAAGATCATCCTCTCTCCAGTTACGCCCATATGGACCGCCTTGAGCGCTGGCACCATTATCAGCCAGAAAAATAACCAATGTATTCTCTTTCTGACCTATTTGCTTAAGCTTATCCAGAATTTTTCCGATTCCTTGATCCATTCTGTCAATCTGGGCTGCATAAACAGCCATCTTAAGATCCATTGCCTCCTTATTTTCAACATCCTCCCAGGCTGGAGCATCTTTATCCCGCGGAGTTAAAGGGCAACTCTCCTCATCAAATAATCCCATTTCAATTTGACGCTCATAGCGGTTCTTACGAATTTCATCCCATCCCACCATATATTTGCCACGATACTTTTCTACATCTTCAGGAAGGGCATGCAGAGGCCAATGTGGAGCAGTATATGTTACATACATAAAAAAAGGCTCATCTTCATCTCCCGCAGCATCCAACATGGTGACTGCATGATCTGTAATTGCTGTAGTCATATAAAATCCCTCTTTCGGAGGATTGTAAACCAGACCATCTTTTTCCATGATTCTGACAGCATCAGCCCGCTTTCCCCTGGTAATATCAAAATAATTGGCCGCACCGCTAATCAAACTGAAAGAGTGATCAAATCCACGATCCGTCGGCCAATTCGGCCTGAATTCACCCACATGCCATTTACCCGACATATAAGTACTGTAGCCTGCATTCTGTAAAACTTCCGCAATGGTTACACTTTTATCGTTCAGGTAGCCCTGATATGGACCGGGTTTTCCACCACCCACCTCATGCATAACCATATTTCCCATACCGGCCTGATGTGAATACACGCCGGTTAGCAGTGATGCCCGGGTAGGACAGCATATCGCATTATTGTAAAACTGCGAAAATCGCAATCCCTCTTCTGCAAGCCGGTCTATGTTTGGGGTATTGATCTCTCCACCATAGCAGCCAATATCAGAATAACCCATATCATCTGCCATGATCAGCAGGATGTTGGGTTTTTCAGTATTTGGCTCTGTGGGTGCTGCAAAAATATTTCCAATTTGAGTGAGCGCCAGGCAGGTAAGAAGACCGGCGACTCTAAAATGATTGCTGTAAGTCATGTTACTATGTGTGTCATGGGTTTGATTGCATTGATTGATACCAGCTTGTGACCTTCTTGGAAAGCTCTCTGGTGATCTCAGGATATTCCTCTGCAAGATTCCTTGATTCGCCGGGATCCGCGATTATGTCGTAGAGTTGCCGCTCGCTACCATCATAATCACAAAGTAGTTTCCATTGACCATGCCGTATAGCGAGATCGGGCAGGCTTTTGAAACCATAGAAATCCTTACGATCCGGGGGACGGCTGAAAAAGATGGGGGCCTTACGGGATGTTTCAGACTTGCCAAGTAGCGTGTTGAGTATCTCCTCTCCGTCGTATGAGACATAAGCAGGTGATTTTGCACCGGTCAGTTTAAGTAGGGATGGCAAAAAGTCGATGGCTGCAAATACCGATGTTTTGTTCCTGGTACCCACTGCTTTCCTTTTAATCAGGCCAGGACCCCAGGTAATCAGTGATGATCGTATACCACCTTCAAACAGATTTGTTTTGCACCCTTTTAGAATCCCTGCCTCTCCTGCACCAGGTTCGTGTCCGTTGTCGGAGCAGATCAGGATCAGGGTGTTGTCACGCAGATCCTTATTTTCCCGCACGTAATCGAAAAGGGAGGCCAACTGCCGATCCATCTCCTCCAGCACAGCCAGGTACAATTCTCGTTTGTTTTCTCCCCATTTCTCTACCGGGGGAAAGAAAGGAGAGTGCACATCGTCGGGCCAAACGTTGATATAGAAGGGCTTTTTCTCGGCCTCCGCCTTCTTGATAAATACCATGGCAGCATCCACAAATCCGCCGGTAATGGTTGAGCGTTGCATCCACGTGACCGGTCCGCCGAGAATTTCAGCATCGGCCCATATCCTGCCAGGCTCCTCCCATCCAGGCTGCATAGTAAGCGGCAGAAGTTTCGGGCCCATCCCTTCGAAGTTGGTCAGGGACTCGTCGAAACCGTAATCCGTGATCGGCGGCGCCTCAGTCACGTCTCTTTGCCCACCCATATGCCACTTGCCAAAGTGTCCTGTCGCGTAACCGGCTTCCTTCAGACTGCGAGCGAGCATTGGCGCTTTTGGATCAAGCCAGTTTGCCATACCGCGTTGCTCATTGATTTCATAATTGTTCAGGTATGAAGTGATCCCCCAACGCTGTGGATACTGTCCGGTTGAGATCGCAACACGAGATGGAGAACAGATGGGTGAGTTAACGTAAAATTGCTCAAACGCAATGCCTTCGGCCGCCATCCGGTCGATATTTGGTGTACTTGCATCTTTGTTGCCAAAACATGACAGGTCTGCCCAACCCATATCATCAATAAATACAATGATGATGTTGGGCCGGTGATTGCCATCACCTGCCCGGACAAACTGTGGCATGAGCGCTGCCAACATGACTACAAATATCAGTTTCAGAATAGCTCGCATTGTTCTCGTTATCTGGCTGTGTTTATTTCAGGTCTACTTCTTTTATGATATCCATCGTTTCCCCACTATCTATAATTTGAAAGAGATGTAAGCGTTCACCCGGACTGTTGTTTGGTTGATGAAGTGTCATCAGTAATTGACCGTCAAATGAGCTGAAAATCATCCCGTGCCCGCCGTTTTTTTCATAAATGATCTTCTGTTCCTTCCACGGGCCGTTGATTTTGCCCGATTCGGAATGGCTTAGAAGAACGCAATACCCTTTTTCGGGAAGTATGGAGGACCATATCATAAATAACCGGTCGCTCTGCTGGCTCCTGTATAAGAAGCAACCATCTGTCACTTTACCAAGGTCCGGGGATTGCCGTGCACCCGGGGCACCGGAGGCCTTGAACATAAGCTGTGGTTCACCGATGGTGCCGGAAAGATCATCACTTAACTGAATGTAGTCCATAGTACCATCGATGATTTGTACCCATTCGTGACAGAATACCATGTAGGGATTGCCTTCCTCGACGAAAAGAGTGCCATCCAATGCCATCCAGTTTTCAGGTGTATGTGATGTTTCTTTGAATGGTTGAAAAGGGCCCAGCGGACTATCGGCATAGAAGATATGGGTGCCACGGATATGCATGCCAGGCCAGCTATCCTCCTCAACAGGCTTATTTTCATCCAGGGTCTCCTTGTCCGTCAGCGTAACAAAAAGATAGAACTTGCCATTGTATTGATGCATTTCAGGTGCCCAAACTGCTTTGATACCCGCATTATCAGGTAATGTAAGCACGGGGCGGGGTGGTGTCCAGTTCATCAGATCCTGACTGGTATAAACTTCCACACCAGTAAAATCGCTGTCAGCACGATTGGCTGACTGCGCGTACATATAATAGGTTTTATTCGTTTGATCGGCATAGATAAACGGATCCCGAATCCTGATATTTTCGGTCTTCAACAGTGATTCAGATGCCTGGGTTCCGGATTCAAATTGAATCTTCAAATAGTGTGCAGCAGGGCCGTTCACATCCAGGCAAACATAGGCAGACTCCCCGACCTGCTTTATGGTATAGTTTGCTTCCTCTCCATCCATAGTGACAGAAGTGACCTGCAGGGTCGAGGGAAGCAATATCTCTGTCTTTGTCTCATCCGCTGTCCCGGTAAATTGCATCTCAAGCACCTGTTTCTCAGGATCAAACTTGTAATCATAGCTTACATACCCACCCGATGCTTCATATTTGATGGTTGTATTTACTTCATTCACTCCAGCTGCCGACCATCTTGGAGACAAAAGTGCCTTGTCAAAAGCGACTCCGGCATCCTTTACTCCTGCCAGTCCCTCTACCAGGGCATAAACTACTGCTGCAGCGCCCCAATTATCAGGTATACCGTAAGATACCGCACCCGGATCAAAGAACACAGGTGCATCGCTCAAAGTAACACCTAGGACAAACCACTTAGTACTGTTTCTAACTCCTTCAAAATCAATGGATTTTATTACTTTCTCAGGATGGGGATTATTTAAGCCGTAAACGAATACTCCCACATTGTGAAAGACCTTATTCTCCCCGCGCCATGCCACCTTGCATACCGGCATTTTCTTGTTTCTCGGGGGATCGTTGGGCATCCACCAGCCTCCTATTTTTCCACTGGCAATATAGTCGGT
>QMPN01000172.1 GCA_003648575.1 Bacteroidota bacterium | reverse complement strand
TTCCTTTTTAGCTATCTCGTAACCCCAGTTCTTGAAGGCCCCTTCAGTAAACTTCATGATGTTGCCTTTATGCACAAGGGTAAGCGACCGGCGGCCTTCTTCAAGAGCAAAGGAAATGGCAGCCCGGATAAGCCTGTACGAACCCTCTTTTGATATTGGTTTGATACCAATACCGGAAGTTTCAGGGAAACGGATCTTGTCTATACCCATTTCCTCTCTTATGAAATCAACGACTTTCTTTACTTCATCACTGCCTTCCTGCCATTCAATGCCGGCATAGATATCTTCCGTATTTTCCCTGAAGATGACTATATCCACGTCTTCAGGCTTCTTTACGGGCGAGGGAACCCCGGTGATGTATTTTACCGGCCGCAGGCATACATACAGGTCGAGGATCTGCCTCAATGCGACATTTAGCGAACGGATTCCGCCTCCCACAGGTGTGGTGAGCGGCCCTTTGATCCCAACGAGGTATTCATCAAAAGCATCTACAGTTTCCTTCGGGAGCCAGTCATTGAAACGGTTGATAGCGTTTTCACCGGCATATACTTCTTTCCATTCAATCTTACGCTTGCCCCCATAAGCTTTTTCAACAGCAGCATCGAACACCCTGACCGCTGCGGCCCAAATGTCAGGGCCTGTGCCATCACCTTCGATAAAAGGTATTGTTGGATGGTCGGGAACGACCAGCTTGTTGTCTGAGATTTTGATTTTTTCTCCCATATTGATTTTGGATTAAAACGTGCTAATTTACAAAAATCAACGATACAAAAGTTGCTTTATTCAATTTATATTTCTTTCTAAATTGCTTGTATCCGTTGAAACAAAAGCCTTTTTGCATTGTTTGAATAATAAACATATGCACATATCTGATAATATACCTGTAATTTTTTTCGACGGCTATTGCAAACTTTGCAATCGTGCTGTAAACTTCGTGATCAAACATGGTGGGCAAAACAAGTTCAGGTTTGCATCCCTGCAATCTGATTCAGGTAAATTGCTTTTGTCAGGGATCCATGTAAATAAACAAAGTATTGACAGCATTGTTTACATCGAGGATAAAAAAACATTTTATCGTTCAACTGCTATTCTGAGGATCATCAAAAGGCTTGGCAAGGCATGGAGCTTACTTTATATTTTCATAATTGTTCCTCCTTTTATCAGGGATTGGGCTTACGACATAATTGCCGGGAACAGGTATCGCTGGTTTGGAAGGAATGAAAGCTGCCGGATCGATCCTATGGATTAAGCAAAAGCATGCAAATTTATTGTCTTACAGGCAAATCATTTTATCTATAATGATCTTATTAACATTTTTTAAAGGATGAATATGCATTTTAGATGTATATTTGTTATGATAAACTATTATTATGGAAAGAAGATCCGGCTTGTATAGAAGCAAAAGTGAAAGTATGATCGGTGGCGTGGCCGGGGGTATTGGCGAGGCTATTAACTTTGATCCAACCTTAATAAGGATACTTTTTATTTTATTGGTGCTTGTTGGTGGTGGCGGTGTCATCCTCTATATCATCTTATGGATAGCACTTCCACTCAATGATCAGAATACTTACAATGTAAATACAAATATTATGGAAGAGAACAACACACAGGAAAAGGGGCAGGGCCCCGATTTCTCACATGACACAAACAAATTCAAAAAGAAAGATGAAGGCAGTCTTATAGCCGGATTGATACTGATCACACTTGGCATAATATTCCTTGTGATCCGCTATATACCACGTATCGATTTTGGTGATCTATGGCCGGTGATATTGATTGTGATTGGAATTGTACTCTTAAGAAACGCCTTTGTCAGTAAGAAACAATAGTGATCTTAAAAGTTATCTGCCCATTCATCTTAAAAATTTCCTATCATGAAATACAAAAACCTGTTCTGGGGTATGGTTCTCATTATGTTGGGGGTTGCATACCTTTTAAAGAAGTTTGATGTTATCTGGTTCAATTGGCGTGATATATTTAGCCTCTGGCCTTTATTACTGGTATTGTGGGGTGTTTCGCTCTTGCCCCTGAAGTCTTTGTATAAGCTGATCGCGTCATTGCTGGCAGTTTTTGCTATGATAATGCTAATTTGTTATAATCCCGGCAGATGGCATTCCGGCTGGTTATGGATCGGACATTGGGACAAAAACGAGAAAATCGAATTGAATAAAAGTGAATCACGTATCGATTCTGCAGATTTTGCCTTACTTGAGCTGAATGCTGCAGCAGGTAGCTACGTGATCTCAGGTATCTCGGATCAACTTGTAGATTTCAAGCATTTTGGCGATTCGGGAACATATTATATGAGTACGTCCGTGGAGGGCAAGAAGCAATACGTCAGGATCGGGCCGGAAAGCCATCGGAACCAACTCAGCTTATACCGTTCACACGAGGTGGAAATAAAGCTCAACCCGGAGATCGTGTGGGACCTGGATATTGATGCAGGTGCTGCTGACATATATTTGGATCTAAGCCCGTTTATCATCAATGAGCTGCGTATCGATGGCGGGGCCACCTCCATTGAGATAAAGTTGGGAAACCTGTCTGATAACCTTGATGTAAAAATTGAAACCGGCGTTTCTTCTGTCTTGATCAAGGTCCCAAAGGAGGTTGCCTGTGAGGTCAATACGGACTCTTTCCTGGTTTCAAAAGAATTGCCGGGCTTCGATAAGGTGAGCAAGAGCACCTATGTAAGCCCAAACTTTTCATCATCTGCACAAAACATAACCATCGAATTCAATTCAGGGATTTCCAGCCTGAGAGTGTTACGCTATTAAGTATCGCCTTGTTTGGTATGCTTTTATCAATTTTATATCTTTCCACTGCCTGTATGTCAGAATTGCATGAATTTGTACAAGGGTATGATTGTTGATATACCTTATTCCACATGAAATATAAAGATTATTATAAGATATTAGGTGTAAATAAAAAGGCTTCCCAGGCAGAAATTAAGAAGGCTTACCGGAAGCTGGCCATGAAGTTCCATCCTGATAAGAACCAGGGCGATGCGAAGGCGGAGGAGAAGTTCAAGGAGATCAGTGAGGCAAATGAGGTTCTGGGAAATCCTGAAAACAGGGGTAAATATGACCAGATGGGTGCAAACTGGAAGCATTATGAAAAGAATGGGGCATACGCAAACCAGGGTTATGGGCACGGGCAGTATGGCGGGTCTCATTATACTGCCGGCGAGGGGGTCGATCTGGATGATATTTTGGGAGGTGGCGGCTTTTCTGATTTCTTTAAGACCTTCTTTGGGGCAGGATTCGGAGGAAGCACTCAACAACCGCGGCAAAGGCGCAGCCAGAGGGGCAAAGATTACAAAACCAGGCTCGACCTGACTCTGCTGGAAGCATATCAGGGCACTGAACGAATGCTTGATGTTAATGGCAGCACCATCAAGGTGAAGGTGGGCAAAGGGGTAAAAGACGGGCAGAAACTCAGGGTAAGGGGTAAAGGTGGTTCAGGCGCTTCAGGCGGGCAGCAGGGTGACCTGTACATCATGATAAACATACTTCCGGACCCAAGGTTCAAAAGAAGGGAGAATGACCTTTTTACAACTGTGGAAACAGACTTGTACACTGCAGTTCTTGGAGGTAAACTTACTGTTGAGACCATGAAAGGCCCGGTAACCATAACTGTTCCAACAGGGACCCAGAATGGGAAAACATTCAGGCTTAAAAATATGGGTATGCCGGATTATGCGCATGCAGCGGTAAATGGCAACCTGTTTGTTAAGGTTTATATCAAAATACCTGATAAACTCAGGCCAGAGGAAAAGACCCTGTTTGAGAAACTTCGCGACAAAAATTAAAACCGTTAACTGGCCGGCAACTGCCGTTCGCTGATTCGTACTGTCTTCTTTTTCAATAATATGTTATCTTAGTCCGGAAGAAAGGATGTCGGATTGTGATTATCGCTTTTCAATCCTGATAGAATTTCTGTGGAAATTGGTATGGGGTATGAGGTATGAGGTATGTGGTGTGGGGTGTGGGGGTTGACCAAAAACCTCCCCATACCTCATACCTTCTTATAAAAAACACTTGGTCTGATAAAATATTTATACTGAATATAGATGATATGAAAAAGGCCGGTTCTATCTTGCTGTTGTTGTCCATACTGTTCACCTTTTCCTGTGAAACAGACCTTGAAATAGCCGAATATAAAGAGATCAGCGTTGTGTATGCATTGATCAATATTAAAGACACGGCACAGTATCTCAGGGTTAACAGGGGTTTTTCAACCTCAGGCGACCCGAATGATTTTACGCAGGTGAACGATTCCGTTAATTATCCATTTAATGCTTTTGATGTGTTCCTGGAGGAATATCAGAATGGTTCTCTTATTGGCGATCCTGTTCAATATCAGCCCATTGACAGGCAAAAAGAGCCCGGGCTATTTTCAAACGCATCCAATTGTGTTTACAAAACAACTAGCCCGATCAACGAGGACAGTGAATATAAGCTGCGTGTGATCAATCGTGCAACAGGAAGCGAAACCTGGGGGATGGCATCAGTGCTGGGTGGTATGACACTGGAAGAGTCCTTTTACTGGGAACGGGCATTCTACCGGGTGAATTATGCTGCGGAAATCGTCCCTGACTATGTGGGAACACTGGATCCATACGATCATGAGCATTATATCATGCGGTTCCTGTACTGGGAATATGCCGGTGGTGAAACACATTACAAATATGTTGACTGGATACCTTCAATGGATCCCTTTAAGGAGATCGCAGATGATGATACTTTATACCAGCTGTTCGATGCTTATTATAAATATCTTTCTGAGGAAATTCCTGTTGACCCGGGCGTAAAGCGAAGGGCTCGTGGTGTTGATTATATGCTTGCACTGCCGGGCGAGGAGTTGCAATACTTCATCCAGGTTTATGAACAACCTACAAACCCACACTTCTTCCCTGAATATAACAATATGCATGATGGCAATGGCATTTTCGGAAGCAAGTACTATTATACATATTTTGGATTAAAATTGAAGCTGAAAACCATCGATACTATCAGTTGGGGGAGGTATCTGTATCATCATCGTTTTGCTGATTCAAACGGGGAATGGCATTAATGCATTTTGTAATAAAACTTTAGCTATTTTTGTACCTAACTAAAAAATATCTGACCTGATATAACTACTCAATATGAAGCTGAGAACCTCTATTGCCTGCTTGTTATCCTGCCTGATACTCGTATTGTTCATTAGCGCGGAATCCAATGCCCAGACCGGCGCTATCCGTGGTTCAGTATATGAAAAAGAAACCGGTGAACCGGTAATCTTCACCAATGTTTACCTCAAGGGAACCACTTATGGTTCTTCTTCCGATGTGAACGGCTTGTATGTTATCTCCAGGATACCCACCGGGCAATACACACTAATGGTGACTTACCTTGGATATGATAGCGTGTCGATGGCTGTGGAGGTGAAAGCTGATGAAATCATTACCCAGAACCTTTATCTTAGCAAAGCATCTGTAACGCTTGATGTAGTGAATATTTCAGCTGAGCGGCAGGAAGCGCGGACTGAGACAAAGACTTCAGTAACCAAGGTCACTCCCAAGGAGATCTCTTCGATCCCGTCTGTTGGCGGACAGCCGGACCTTGCGCAGTACCTTCAGGTTGTGCCCGGCGTGGTTTTCACCGGCGACCAGGGCGGCCAGCTCTATATCAGGGGTGGTTCACCCATTCAGAATAAGGTGCTCCTGGATGGGATGATCATTTATAACCCCTTCCATTCCATCGGGCTCTTCTCAGTTTTTGATACCGATATCCTGAGAAATGCTGATGTTTATACCGGTGGTTTTGGAGCAGAGTATGGTGGAAGGATATCTTCCATTATGGATATCACAACCCGCGATGGGAATAAAAAACGATTTGCCGGAAAAGTCAGTGCCAGCACATTTGGTGCTAAGGTCATGATCGAAGGTCCGATGTCAAAACAAAAGGAAGCAGGAGGAGCGAGCTCGTCATTCGTGTTTTCTGCAAAAAATTCATACCTGGCGCAATCGTCACAGATCTTTTACAAATATATTAATGAAGATGGGCTTCCTTTCAACTATCTCGACCTTTATGGAAAGCTTTCTTTCAACTTTGGTAATGGCTCGAAGATAAATTTATATGGTTTTAACTTCACAGATAACGTGAATAATTATAAAACCATCGCCGATTTTAGCTGGAAATCAGCAGGAGGAGGTACAAACTTTGTGATAATCCCTGCAAAGTCTGCCGTGATGATAGGTGGCCATGCTGCCTATTCAAAGTATAAGATAACGCTAAAAGATAATATTAACCCGGAACGCACCAGTGAGATCAGTGGCTTTAACATGGGCTTCGACTTTAATTATTTCCTTGGCCGGGA
>QMPN01000171.1 GCA_003648575.1 Bacteroidota bacterium | reverse complement strand
CCCGGCAGATGCACATGCAATTGCAGGTCATTGCCAAAGAAATCTGTCCACAGAAGCACATAAAATACGATCACGGCAAGGCATACAAGGGCAAGCAAGCCCGTAATAATATTCATGATCCAGTAGATCACATGAAAACTCAGTGGTGTTTTTTTCTCTTCCATTATCGTTCGTTTTAAATAGTTTCGTTTGCAAACATAAATCATTTTTATCTATTTTCAATAGTTATTTATTGCTTTTCGATATATTTATATTGATTTTAAATAAATTGAGCACTTAAAACATTAAGTCTGAGATAATAGGATACCGGCCTGCCAAATACACCCTTAAAAGCCCTGAAAGATGTTAACAACGCGTGTTTGAAAAGTTTTTGAGTTTTTTTATCAGGCCTAAAAAGGGTTTGATTATTTTTGCCACAATGGGAGAAGTGGCTGAAAAATATACTGAAGCGAGTGTACGCTCATTAGACTGGAAAGAACACATCCGGATGCGTCCGGGTATGTATATCGGGAAGTTGGGAGACGGTGCTTCACAGGATGATGGCATCTATGTCCTCATCAAGGAGATCATCGACAACTCTATCGATGAGTTCGTAATGGGGCATGGAAAAACCATAGAGCTTGAGATCAATGAAACACAGGTAAGGATACGTGATTATGGCCGGGGCATCCCACTGGGATCTGTTGTTGATTGCGTTTCGAAGATCAACACGGGGGCAAAATATGATTCCAGGGTTTTTAAGAAAGCCGTGGGACTGAATGGCGTGGGCTCTAAAGCTGTGAATGCCCTTTCATCGAATTTTATCATACAATCGATCCGCGAAGGAAAAATGAAACTCGTTGAGTTCAATCGGGGGGTGATCATCCGCGATGATAAAGTGGCGAAAGAAAAGGATGAGCCTGACGGCACCATCGTCACCTTCATCCCCGACGATGAAGTTTTTGGCAATTTTCATTATATCCCTGAGTATGTGGAGAGCATGCTCTGGAACTATGTATTCCTGAATAACGGACTTACCATCAAGTACAATGGGCAAAAGATGTATGCGAAGAACGGCCTCCTCGACCTGCTCGTAAAAAATATCAATGGCCATGGCGGCCTCCTCTACCCTATCATACATATCAAGGAAAACGACCTTGAATTTGCTTTTACACACAGTTCCAAGCAATATGGTGAGGAGTATTATTCCTTTGTAAACGGTCAGCACACAACCCAGGGTGGTACACACCTGACAACTTTTAAAGAAGCTATCGTAAAGACTGTCAGGGAATTCTTCAACAAGGATTTTGATACCAGCGATGTACGGTCATCCATCATGGCTGCGATCAGCATCAAGGTGCAGGAACCGATATTTGAGTCGCAGACCAAGACCAAGCTGGGCTCCCAGCTGATGGAACCCGATGGCACGACCATCAGGAATTATGTAACGGATATTGTTAAAAGGAATCTCGACAACTACCTTCACCGCAATTCTGAAACCGCAGAGGCACTATACAGAAAGATACTGCAGTCGGAAAAGGAACGTAAGGAGCTGGCAGGCATTAAAAAGCTGGCCAGGGAAAGCGTTAAGAAGGTCAGCCTGCACAACAAGAAACTGCGCGATTGTCGTGTACACTATAACAACAATGATGAGCGGGGTTATGATTCAACCCTTTTCATCACGGAGGGTGATTCAGCCAGCGGCTCTATCACCAAAGCCAGGGATGTGATGACACAGGCCGTGTTCAGCCTGAAGGGAAAACCTCTCAACTGTTTCGGCCTGAGCAAAAAGATCGTATACCAGAACGAGGAATTCAACCTCCTGCAGTCAGCATTAAATATCGACGAAGAGCTCGACAACCTGCGTTACAACAATGTTGTGATAGCCACGGATGCCGACGTAGACGGCATGCACATTCGTTTGCTGCTGCTCACCTTTTTCCTGCAGTTCTATCCTGATCTCGTAAAGCGCGGGCATGTGAAGATCCTTCAGACACCCTTGTTCAGGGTCAGGAATAAGAAAGAAACCATTTATTGCTATTCCGAAGAAGAAAAGATCAAGGCTATCAGCAAGCTAGGCCCCAAACCCGAGATAACCCGTTTCAAAGGCCTTGGCGAGATCTCACCGGATGAATTCAGTGGCTTTATCGGGGCAAATATCCGCCTGGATCCGGTACTGCTGAAAAGCTCATCCTCCATCAATGAACTCCTTACCTTCTATATGGGCAAAAATACACCCAACAGGCAACTCTTCATCATTGACAACCTCAGGGTAGAGAAAGATGTGGTGGAGACGGAGAAGGTTGCGTAGGAAATTAGAAATCAGATATCAGATATCAGAAATCAGAAGTCAGAAATCGAACTTTTATCCTGCCTACTGCCTACTGCCTTTAAGATCTTAAGTACGAGGCCCCATTAATATCAATAATACATCCCGTCATATAGCCTGCGTCTTCAGAGGCGAGGAATACCGCGGCATTGGCAATTTCCTCCGGTCTGGCCACCCTTTGAAGCGGGCTCTGGTTACGGATGGCATCACCACGGGGGCCTTCCAGGATATCTGTGGTCATATCGGTTTCCACAAAGCCCGGAGCGATGGTATAAACGTATATATTTTGGGATGCAAGCGCAATGGCCATTGACTGGCCCAGGGAATTCAATCCGGCTTTACTGGCTCCGTACGGAAGCGCAAATGGCTCACCCCGGAAAGCACCCCTGGATGAGATGTTTATGATCTTTCCACCCCCGTGGGAGATCATTTCCTTGCTGATCAGAAATGACAGGTTGGCAACCCCCACCAGGTTGGTGTTTATAGTATTGCTGAAATACTCCCGGAATTCCTCATAGCTGAGCTCCAGCAGGTCGGCTTCTTCATAAATCCCGGCGTTGTTCACAAGGATATCGATCTTGCCTTGTTCTTTATTCAATATATCCACCATTTCACAAACAGCCTCAGGGTCGGAAATATCTGCCTGAATGAGTGCATGCTCACTGCCCGGCAATGTTGCCAGTGTTTCTTCAGCAGCAATATTATTTTTATTGTAGTGGAGGATAACTCTTGCTCCGGCTTCGGCAAATCGTTGAGCTATGGCCCTGCCGATCCCGCGTGATGCACCGGTTACCAGAACGGTTTTTTCGCTTAAGTTGCTTTCCATGCCGGCAAGTTAATGAAAATATGGCTTAGATCAGAATATGTTGGTAACTTCGTCTATGAAGCGCAGAAACAGCACCGGCTTAAAAGCAATCGTCAGTACTACGCCATATATGGCACCCCAAAAATGTGCATCATGCCCGATATTATCCCGCCCCCTTCTGGCCATTGATGCAGAGTAGATCAGATACAGTATCCCGAAGACGGGCGAGGGTATTTCTATCGGGATGAAGAAAAGATAGACCCCGCCGGCAGGGTACAGAATGATGCTTGCAAACACCACCGCAGAAACAGCACCGGAAGCACCAACGGCATTGTACCAAGCATCGTTCTTATGCCTTCCGAAATCGAATAGTACGGAAAACATTATGCCACCGATATAAAGCAAGAGGAAATAGAGTATTCCGAGGCTTCCGAAAAGATATCCATATATGTCAAAAACAATCCGTCCAAACGACCACAGGACAAACATATTTATGGCCAGGTGTGCCCATCCGGCATGCACAAGTCCATAGGTAAAAAACCGCCAGGCCTGCTTGTTGTGCTTAATTGCATAAGCATTGAACTGCAGGCGGTTCATCAGATCCGGATTACTGAAAGCCATGATGGAAATCAGGCAGGTAATGGCAATAATTGTGAGGACCATATTATCTTCCTGTTACAACCTCCCCTGCCGAATAATCAAATTCAGAACCCAGCACACTGTGCGGTATCACAAAGATTGCCAGGGTTACAAAAGCAGCAAATACCGGCCAGAAACGATTCCCGGGATTCTTACGAAGGACAAAATATGCGATCACCCAAAAGATAAAAGCCACAAGAGTTTTATTATCAGTCATATCATGCCCGAATGGCCAGCCTGCCCAATAGGCACCAAAAGCATACTTCTGCATCATGGGCCCCATGATAAGTCCGCCGATCAGCATTGAGCCCAGGGTAAGCAGTGCATAAGGAGTCACTCTTTTCCCTCTTCTGAGTGCCTCAACAGCTGTCATCGTCGAGAAGAGCAGGGCAATAAAGATCAAAAAAACATGTGGTGGCGGGATCCACCCGGGAATAAAACTTTTAAACCTGATCACCACGGGTACCTCAGTGAGACTATACGACTTATCGCCTTTTTCAAGGGAGATCATATACAGAAGTTTCCCGGCAGCGGGTTGCGCAGGCAACATCACTATCAGCTCATCTGCTTCACGCTGCATATCAAGCACAGTCCAATCATCAGCCGTTCCCAGTCGTTTATACTCACATTTTCCCTTAACTGAAAGGTCTTCAACCTTTACGGATATCCTGGCTCCCTTTTGATCCTGCAGGTACTCTTCATTCATCCAGGTACGCAACAAAGCATAAGATATCTTTTCGCTTCCGATCTCAACACTTCCGCGTTGCGGATAAGTCGGCCCGGTCATTCGTTGATAAATAAGTACTGTTGCCGTAAGAATGACCGCAAAGACCCAGATGAGTATGTTTTTAAGTAGTTTCATGCTTGTTATAAATGGTTAAATGGCTACCCTTCGACTTCGCTCAGGATGACAATCTAAATGGTTAAATGGTTATATTGATAAACTGTTAAGTTGCCAATTTGTTTGATTACTTGTCTATATTTTCCAATGCATCATAAAAAACCTGATGCAGGTTTGTCCTGATATCGTATTCCATGATCTTGTTGTTGTCCATATCGGGATGCACCCTGTTTGACAAAAAGATATACACCAGGCCATTATCGGGGTCTGCCCATGCATAGGTTCCCGTGAACCCGGAATGCCCATAGCTGGAAGAAGAAACGGACTTGCAGGTCGGGCCTTCCTCATCATATTCGAGCATAGGCTTGTCGAACCCTATTCCCCTGCGGTTCCCGTTAAGGGGAAATTGGGTATTGGTAAATTCTTCCAGCACATCCTCTTCAACATAACGTTCACCCCCATAAACTCCGCCATCGAGAAACAGCTGCATGATCACGGCCATATCGAATGCATTTGAGAAAAGGCCGGCATGGCCTGACACACCACCCAACATGGCGGCACCCTGGTCATGCACGTCGCCCCTCAGCAATTGCATCCTGAAGATTTTGTCATCTTCCGTAGGTGTGATCTTTTCCTTATCAAAACGCTGCAATGGCAGATAACCCATTGTCGGCAGACCCAGGGGCCGGTAATAAACATCCTCTGTATATTTCTCAAAGGGTGAATTATTAATGCCTTCCATGGCTTCCTTCAGCAGGTAAAAACCAAGGTCGCTGTACCTGTACCTGCCATTCTCCCGCAAAGATGAAAACCTTATGCTATCCAGGATCTCGTAGAAATAATCTTTTTGTATATACATGCCCTCAGCCACGCGGGCAGGGAATTCCTCGCTCACTACCTCACTGTATACATCCGGGTCGATCTCCTTTTCATCAACAGTGTACCTGAAATAGGGTATCCATGCACGGAACCGCGACTGGTGTGCCAGCAACTCCCTGATGATGATATCTTTTTTATCTGTTCCGATAAGATAAGGCAGATAGTGGGATAGTTTTTGGTCAATCTCTATCTTCCCTTTCCCATACATATCCATCACACTGATGGTTGTGGCAGCAATCTTGGTTAGCGATGCCAGGTCGTACAGGTCGTCGGGTCGAACCTCCTGCTTCTCGTCATAGGTATGGTATCCGAATGATCTGTGATAAAATATCATTCCGTCCTTTGCCGCCAGCACCTGGCATCCGGGATATGCTTTGAGCCTGACACCTGACATGGCAATGGAATCGGCTTTCACAATAAAAGAGTCACTGATGCCCAGCGTAGCCGGATCTACAAACCTGAGGCGGATCGCCTCCGTTTCAATTCCCGTCCCCGCCTCAAATAACCCGGCAATGCCAACCGGCAAATTGCCTTTTGCATCTATCCCCCCAAAGATCAGTTCCGCTCCTGTCTCTTCCGTGAGTCTATTGTCCTGATAAGAAACAATGACAGCCTCCGGAAGTTGTGCGGAACCCAATTCCGACAGGGCATAAGGGCTGGCAAAAAGGTCAAGAATCACTTTCTTCCTGCCGGTCAGCTCCCTGATAAAGGACCATGTTTCATTGGGTATCCCGTAGTTTTTGAAGGAGAAGATATTGGTATTCCTCATCCCCACTATTATCAGATTATATCCATCCAGTCCGGCATGGAGATCCTCGAGATCCTTCTTTTTTGCTTTCAAAGGAAGTTCATAGCGGTCAAGCCGTCCGTAGAGCCCCAAAGTATTACCAAAAT
>QMPN01000170.1 GCA_003648575.1 Bacteroidota bacterium | reverse complement strand
GGGTGGAGGAACTTATGAGAATGGGAACATTTTTGCCTACGATCCACAATTGGATGACTTCTCCGTAATACATGAATTTCAGACTTATTTAGAAGCACCCTATTTCAGTGATTTGATCGAAGTTGAACATGATTTTGGTATAAATGAATTGGAGGAAAATTTGCTTCAATTCACGATTTCCCCTAATCCTGCAAAGGACCAGATTTTAATTTCCTGCCCGGAGATAGAAGGGAAGTTTCAGCTATGCATTTTTGATATTACGGGTAAACTGATTCTTATTGAAAATAGGACCGATGATTTCAAATGTGATATCCCGGATCTGGATAGCGGGATTTACACTGTTCGAATCAGCTCTGCGAATCGCACAGGTATTCAAAAACTAATAGTGAATTAATATAAACCTGATCACACATATTAAAACCAATATTATGAAAACTAGAGCTTTATTACTCGCAACCCTGGTAATAATCTTTTTATCTGCTTCAAAAACGCATGCCCAGCCTAAATTATGGGGAAACCTGCCTTTTGCCGGGAAACCGGGAGCCGGACTGGTATACGAATTTGACCTGAATGGGAAAATCATGTCTGACATCCATTCTTTCGAAAAATACGAAGGGAGAAGCTCAGGGTATGAGGTGTTGTTAGCCGAAAACAACAAGTTTTATGGTATTGCCGATGGCGGATATGGACAGTTTGGTAGTTATATTTTTGAGTATGATCCAGCCACTAGTCAGTTCAATATCGTTCATGATTTCTATGATCCTGATGTTCAAATTAGCTACTCGGCCACAAATGGATACCTGATGCAGGCCTCCGATGGGCTTATCTATGGACTTACTCAGAATAGCGGAACTACTTCCGATGGACAATTGTTTTCTTTCGACTCCGATACATGGGACTTTGAATATTTAGCTGACTTTGATGCGCTTATCACGGGGAGCGGCCCTGTAGGAGTCTTGACAGAGGCTGGTGATGGGAAACTGTACGGAGTGGCATATGAAGGAGGGAATTGCAATTTCGGAACCCTCTTTTCTTATGATCCGGCGGGAGAAGTACTGGCGCTGGAGCGATGCTTCGACATGATAGATGGTCGGGAACCTGTTGATGGCCTTATCATGGCAACTAATGGGTTGCTATATGGTTTGACCTATTCAGGAGGAGGCTCGGACGATGGTGTGGCTTACAGCTATGAAATCGGTACCGGAATATATACAATGCTTCATGAATTTAATACGGCAGCTCACGGAGGCAAGCCCTACGGACGGCTTTTTCAGGCCTCTGATGGCGAATTGTACGGGACAGCCAGCGAAGGAGGTTTGAACAACAAGGGTATCCTGTTCAAGTATGATATTGAACTTGACCTTTTCAGCCTCAGAATAAGCTTTGATGGAACAAATGGCGGATACCCCAATGGAGGCCTGATCGAACATAATGATTTGCTTTACGGAATGACAACACATGGAGGTGTGGCTGATGAAGGCCTGCTCTTTAGCTACGATCCGCTTGCAAATAGCATCACCAAACATACTGATTTTTATGGTGCAGATTATGGTAAATACCCATACGGCAGTCTGGCTTTGGGACCGGAAGGTAAATTGTTTGGATTAACTGTCCTGGGAGGGAAAAACGGGGTAGGCATTATGTTCGATTATAATACAACCACAAGTAATTTTACAAAGCGATTTGATTTTGGACAGTCAGACGATGGTACTAATAATTATAGCAGCCTGATGATGGGATCAGACGGATGGGTTTATGGCACGACTGCCTACGGCGGTGAGTACGGGGTAGGTACCATCTTTCGTATTCATCCATCCGACAGGCAATTTGAAAGCCTGTACGCCTTTGATATGATGTCTTACGGTGGAACTCCATTGTCTGGTCTGATGCAGGCTTCCGACGGCTATTATTACGGTGTAACACCATACGGAGGTTCTATAAATTTCGGGGTGATATATCGATTCAATGCAAGCAACGGTATCCTTACTGTGCTGGAAGACCTGATTACCTTAACAGAAGGTATGGAACCTTCAGGGACTCCCGTACAAGCCTCCGATGGCTTTCTATATGGTTTAACCAATAAAGGGGGAGCTATGGGCGATGGTGCACTTTACAAATTTAATCTTAGCAACAGCACCTATGCCAAGCAGGTAGATTTTCAGGGCGCGGCCTCAGGGAGCCATCCTGTTGGAAGCCTGGTAGAAGCTGCAAATGGAAAACTATATGCCCTGGCAGCGCATGGAGGTCAATTTGGTTATGGAACACTATTCGAATATGATCCCATTGGCGGTACATTTTTTGCGCTTGTACAGTTCGACGGACTCAATAAAGGAGCTTTACCCGTTGGTACATTACTTGAATTTGAGGACAACAAACTATACGGAATGTGTACAAATGGCGGGGTAAACGATGCCGGAACAATATTTATGTATGATGTGCTTACAAATACTTGCACAAAACTGCATGATTTTAACCTGTCAAACAATGGTGCTGTACCCATCAGCTCCCTGATGAAAGCTTCCAATAGTAAGATATACGGAACCACCAAGCGCGGGGGTAGTTATGATAGCGGAGTATTATTTGAATATGATCCTTTATCAGGCAATTACACCGTAAATCATGAGTTTAGTAGTTTCAGGGAATATCCATGGTACAGTGCCCTGCTGGAGGTAGAAACCGACTATGGAATAGAAGATAGGAGTGGTGACATATCAGTGCTCTCGCTTTATCCCAACCCTGCTAATGAAGTACTGAAGATCTCATCAAAACAATGGCTTAATTCGAGGGTGAATATTGAAGTTATCAATCAGCTTGGCCAGCTCATGATCGAGCATAATGCTGCTAGCATCAGCTCAGGTACACTTGAATTGGATGTTGAAAGCCTGGAGCCCGGAATCTATTTTATTCGCTGCCACGATGAACAGGGAAGATCATCCCTTGGGAAATTTGTGAAAGCAAAATAAAAACATCCTGCATAACTGGAGAATATTTACGCAACATTTGCTAAGAAAGTCTTTTTATCTTTAAGGCCAATTAGAAAAATATGTCCCGTAAAGCATTTACTCCAATCAACCTTCGTGGCCTCGAGCTCAAAAACCGCTTCATCAAAACAGCCACCTTTGAAGGTATGAGCAGCAATGGGGTTCCCGATGACCGCCTGTTTAACCTGCATGCCTCCATGGCGGCCAATGATGTGGCTCTGACCACGGTAGCCTATGGTGCCGTGAACGAAGATGGCCTCACACATGAGGACCAGATGGTGATCGATGATACAGCCACTCCGCATCTCAAACGACTGGCAGATGCGGTTCATGAAAAGGACGGAAAAATCTGCATTCAGTTGACTCACTGTGGTTACTTTTCACGTAGCACACGTTATCAAAGTAAGAAACCCCTCGGACCTTCGCGTACGCTGAACAAGTATGGGATCATGAAAGGCAGGCCCTATTCAAAGGCGATGAGCCATGATGATATAGTTCAGACCGTGGCAGACTTTGCACGGGCAGCACTGGTGTCGCAGCGTTGTGGGTTCGATGCCGTGGAGGTGCATATGGGCCATGGATACCTTTTGAGTCAGTTTCTCTCACCGGCCATCAATAGGCGTGACGATAATTACGGTGGCAGCCTGGAAAACCGTATGCGCATATCTCTTGAGATCATAGATGCCATCAGGGAAGAGGTAGGTGAGAACTTTCCTATCCTGTGTAAGATCAACCTGGAGGATGATTTCAATAATGGCTTTACCATAGGGGACTGTATTGAAGCAGTACAGATGCTTAATGTACACGGAGTGGATGCAGTGATGCTCAGCGGGGGATTTACCAGTCTTACGCCATTTTACCTGATGCGAGGAGAACTGCCCATCAAAGAAATGGTGGAGTCGGAAAAGAACTATCTTCAGAAGTTCGCCCTCCGATTTTTCGGAAGGACTATCATCAAAAAGTACGAGTTCAGGGAAAACTTCTTCTTCGACCAGGCTTTGCAGGTGAGGAAAACAACGAAGATGCCTCTTGTCTATGTGGGAGGAATCATCTCCTCACAGGGCGTAAATGAGGTAATGCATGCCGGATTTGATATGATTGCCATAGGCAGAGCGCTCATCGCCGAGCCGGATTTTGTCAAAAAGATGCAGGAAAACCCTGATCACCGATCCCCCTGCGATCAATGCAATAAATGCGTTGGCTATATCGATAAGAAAGGGATAGAGTGTGTCTTGTAATGGCCTAGACCAATTGCCGGGTAGTGCTTCCGGGTTTATCAGGATCAAAACTGACTAAGGATAGTTCAGGTCCATCCCATGCGGCATTTACCGCCAGGGTGTCTCCTATGAATTCATTCCACTGCCCTGTTAAGCGTGATGCTTCGTGAATATGACCGTGAAGTGTGATCATGGGCTTGCTTTCTTCAATGAAACGCTTGATGGCTATGCTGCCAACATGCACATCCAGTGGAACGTGTTCAATCATTTTTCCATCAAGATCTGCACGGTCTAGCTTTGTCTGGTAGGGTGGTGAATGAAACAGCATGATTGTCCTGCTGGTGTTCACGCCTTCCGTAAGACGCTTCAGGTCTTCCTGAATGGTCTGGTATTCAATATCACCTTCGGGGGGTGGAATGGAAAACTTTCCTTCTAAAGGGTGGATACATCCAGGATCTACGTATCTCGAAACATCATATCTTTCCCAGTCTTTGAGTAAGAAGGGAGTTGGAGGTACATATGCATAACCGATAATGGTGTAGTTCCCGTTCTTAAATTTGTTAGCATGTGCGTAGTGCCATAAACCAGCTTGATCAGCATTGATAAAATCTTCTTCATTGATCCGTGGATCATCATTACCCAGGATCAGATATATCTCGGGATAATCACTTCCCATATTCTCTTTAAGCTTGCTGAAAGCAGGAAGCAGGAAATCACCAAAGAAATCATCGAAGTCTGGTTTAATTCCAAAGCCATGAGGGAGCAGGTCACCTCCAAGAAATACTATGGCAGGCCTGTCCTTTTTTATTTGAGCGATCAGCTTTTCGTATCTTGAGGGTTTACCATGTAAGTCGGAAGCAAAAAAACAAATAGGCATATCCGTGGGTTTATTTTTTAACTTTTATCGGCCTGGCCCTGTCTGTAACGGCATTGATGAGACATGCATAGCTGTCGTTTTTGCGTATATTTTCATCAGTAATGATGTGGAGGTCAATGAGGCTATCATGACTGCGATATCCTGATTTGAGAAAGTTCAATTCGTTCAGGCACAATCCCCAGCCCTGCATCCAAAGCTTCAAATTTTCCATCTTTTTTTTGTTGCCGTCAGAGTGAACCAGGATGTCGATATCTGATCTTGGTCCTGCATTTGCATTTTTGGTGCTTCCGATAAGATACACGCCTTTTAGCCCAAAATGATCAAGGTCAAGATGTTCAGAAATCTTTTCTACAATTTCATAGCGCCATTTCCAATGCTGATCAGAATCGGGATTGAGCACCATATCTTCGTCGTACTGCAGGCCCTTCTTTTCCCGGCTACTCTTCAGATAATCCAAAGTCGATTTCAGTTTCCTTCTGAATATGGTTCTGCCCAGCATGCATGCAATGGTGTTGAGCAGCTTTTCTTCCTCCGGCAGAAAAGCAAGTCCCCTGTGCAGCCTGATCAATTGTGTGTAAGCGATATCTATCTTTCCGGCGACGTGTTCTCCTGCAATGATATCGACTGAATGCATATATTCTGTTTCTGAAAAATCTTCTGTCATGAATGATTTGTTCTCTATAGTGATACGACATTCGCATACCGTTGAATATTGCCATCCGGGAGGGATAGCATATGTGAGTTCATGCAGGATCTTATCAAGGGGAATTTTATCATCGATGAGCAGGTTTTCAATGGTGTAAAGGCAATTGAGCTCCTTCTCCCTTTCCTTTAGTTTTTCCAGGCGTATATTTCTTATTCTATTTTCCATAATGAATCAGAATTAAAGGTTCAGGATCATCGGGATGGTAAATAATGATACATTGCATTTTGTAAAATGGATGTCACTGCTCCATTCTAAACCAGTCGTAATAGAGGCCAAACACATAAAGTTACAACAATTGAGTTAAATTGGAATAAATTTCATAAGACAAAGATTCTCAAATTTTCAATAATCTAATGGTAATTTAACCTCAGTCATGATGGATTGAGCATATCCTTTTTATTGTATTTTTACATTTATGCAAAATATAAAACACATCATTTTTGACCTGGGGCAGGTCATCATCAACGTAAATCCCGGTGCGGTTAAGGAGTATATGAATGCAAAAGGTGTCGGGAATGTCGACGAACTGCATCTGCAGCTCCTGGAGAAGGACATATATCATCAATTGGAAACAGGAAAGATCACCCCCGATGAGTTCAGG
>QMPN01000169.1 GCA_003648575.1 Bacteroidota bacterium | reverse complement strand
TATTTGAAGTACTTAGAGTATTTAAAGTACTTAGAGTATTTAGAGTATATGGAGTATTTAAAGTTATTGATATGAAAAGAGTGTTTATTCCTTTTGTTTTCCTTCTTATTATTCTATTTTCTTTCTCCGCTTCGGCACAGAAGGTATTTTCGTGTAACCACAGCTATGAGGCTGATGTGAAAGTGTATGTAGCCAAGCATACTTACCAGGCGGATTTGCTGGTATACAAGGTCAGTCACTCCTATGAAGCCGGTGAGAATGACGGCAAGTGGTTCTTTGTTAAACACAGCTATGAAGCAGACAAGAAAATCTATTTCTGTGACCATGAATATGAGGCTGACCTGGTGATATGTTTTGTCGATCACAGCTACCAGGCTAAGTGGCGTGAGAATGAGAACAAATACCTAATGTATTAGTTGAATGAAAAATGATTAGATCCTAGTGATTATTGAAGAATGGACAATAAAGAATCCAAAATCATTATTCATTATTCACCAATACCATTCCTTACTAATAACTAATAATTAGGATATCATCATTCAATGAAAATTCCTACCTTTCTGACATGAAAAAGTACCTGCTGGAAATTACGGTATTTCTGTGCGGGGCCATAGTAATGGTCTATGAGATCGTTGGCTCCCGGGTGGTGGCACCACATTTTGGTACATCGATCTATGTTTGGACCAGCCTCATCGGCGTAATCCTGGCAAGCCTGAGCCTCGGATACTGGCTGGGCGGAAGGTGGGCCGATAAGAAACCGTCCTTCAAACGCCTTGCCCTGATCATCTTCGGTGCAGCCATCTATATCATTTTCGCCAATACTTTTAAAGATGCTTTGCTGCAAACACTGTCGCGGAATTTCTCAAGCATGATGTTGCGCCCCTTGCTGGCATCCATCATCCTCTTTGCTCCTGCAAGCTTATTTCTTGGCATGGTCTCACCCTATGCTATAAGATTGAAATTAACAAAGATCGAAACCTCCGGAAAAATAGTAGGAAACCTATATGCTATATCAACATTAGGCAGCATCATAGGAACATTCCTGGCAGGCTTTCTTTTGATCCCCCTTTTCGGATCAACCAATATCCTGTATATGATCTCGGGGATACTGATCATCAACGCACTCGTGTTGAGTATCCGTTTTTTGAGTAAATGGGATGTCTTCTTTTTTAGTGTCGTCATACTTTTTGAAGCCTGGTCGGCATATGCATATAATACCCGCAGCATTGCATTCATTGATACTGACACACAATATAACCATGTGCAGATCTTTGATACGGAATACTGGATCAGCGGAGAGCCTATCAAAGTGATGAAGGTGAATGATGAATACAGTTCAGCCATGTTCCCCGGCAACGACTCCCTGGTGTATGAATACCTGCAGTTTTACCAATTGTCGGAACATTTTATGCCTTCTTTCGAAAAGGCACTTATCATAGGTGGGGCCGGGTACTCCTATCCCCGCTTCTATCTTCAAAAATATGATCACGCTACCATCGATGTGGTGGAGATCGATCCCGCCCTGACAGATCTGGCAAAGGAACACTTTCGCCTGGAGGAAGATTCACGCATGCGGATCTTCCATGAAGACGGCAGGACCTACCTGAATAATTGTAAAGAAAAGTATGACATCATTTTCGGCGACGCATATAAGTCGTTGATGGCCATCCCATTTCAACTGGCTACCCTGGAAGCAATACAGAAAAAATATGATCTTCTGAACGAAGATGGCATCGTGATCGAAAACCTCATCTCGTCCCTTGAAGGACCGGCCAGTGAATTTATGAAGGCAGAGGTACAGACATTCCTTGAAGTATTCCCCCGGGTTTATCTCTTTGCCTGCCATGACCCGGGCGATCCGGAATTGCTTCAGAGCATATGCCTGCTGGCCTGCAAATCAAAGGATGTACTTCCATTTGTCAGTGATGATCCATTGATCCAAGGCTTCCTCAGTCACCGGGTCGATCTGCACATCCCGGCAGGGACACGCGTATTTACCGACGATTATGCCCCGATCGAATACATTACCATGAAAGCCATGTAGGCTCAACCAAATATCCTTATCATGAAAAGATATCTCCTGCTTACCCTCCTGTCGTTTATCATTGTCTTCACCTCCTGTGTAAATGAGAAGCAAGCCGGCACTATCACCATTGGCATTTCGAAGGGAGCCCCGGAACAGTATTACGGGAACTACGCCAAATTTCTGAAGGCTGCTGATTCAAACATCATTTGCATCGACCTCTACCATATGCCAATAGACTCGGCACTGGATCTCTTGCATCAATGTTCAGGCTTGCTGATCAGTGGGGGGCCGGATGTGTATCCCGGTCGCTATGGCATTGCAGAGGATACTGTAAAATGCGGAAGCATCGATTTTTTCAGGGATAGCCTGGAATTTGCCCTGATCGGAAAAGCAAAGCAGCTGGAGATGCCGATACTCGGAATATGCCGGGGATTGCAGATCTTTAACATTTATCATGGCGGGACCTTGTTTGCCGACATTCCTACCGACCTCGATACCCTTGTCACCCACCGCTGCAAAGACACATACAACTGTATGCATGATGTCAGGGTCATAAAAGGATCCAGCCTTCATACTTACGCCGGAATTACGATGGGTATTACCAATTCCAACCATCACCAGGGCATCAGAAGGCTGGGAACGGGGATCAGGGCCATTGCCCGCACCGACGAAGGTCTCATTGAAGCCATCGAATACGAAGATCGGATGGATATGCCTTTCTTCCTGGGTGTACAGTGGCATCCTGAGCGTATGGAGACTGACAACCCCCTCTGTATGCCCATTGCCACACACTTTCTGCAGGAAGCGAAACAATTCCGGATCGAAAAGGTCAGTAAAGATTAATCGTTTTAACTATTATGAAGAATATTATCCTGACCTTGATCTGCACGTTTTGCCTGGCCGGAGTTCTTTCATCCCAGGAAAGCAACTTCAGTCCTGTGAAATACAAAAAACTGAAAAAGGAGATCAAAAAGAAGAGATCACCGTATTTTTATCCTGCCCTGTATCAACGCTATGTGGAACTGGACACTTCCCTTAGCGCAGTAGAATTCAGGTATTTGTATTACGGGTATACCTTTCAGTCAGACTACTCCCCTTACGGAACGCCCGCCCTGCAGGATTCTCTGGTGAGTTATCTTACACGGCCTGAGCTGATGCGTGCAGAATATGAAGTGGCTGCGAGAATAGGTGGTGAACTGCTACACTCAAATCCATTCAGGTTAAGAGAAACCTTTATCACTGCTGTAGCATATGAGATGGCCGGAAATTCGAGGATGAGCAGTCTGTACTTTGATCTTTACAAGAAGCAGGTCGATGCCATGATGTCGACAGGCGATGGCCTATCTACACAGGCAGCTTTTTCGGTGATCTACGTACAGGATGAATATGAGTTGCTGGAAGTGTTGAGCTTTGAGTTTAGTGGAAATCAGCACCTCCTTGAAGGTGGTTTTGATATGCTTGAATTGAAGGCAAACTCAGCGGGCATCGATGCCCTCTTCTTTGATGTAAGCCGTTTGCTGGATGTAGGATTCTGATCTATCGTCCCTGCACCTTTGCTCGTTTACCTTCGTTGAAAATAAAGAGGAAGCGAACTGCGATCACCTGGTTTTTCTGCTGCCTGGTATCGTCTGCAAAAAAAGTACGTTCCCGTATCGACATGAGTGACTGCGTATACCTGACGCCCACATGCAAATGCTGCCATATTCTGATCCTCACATCGATCAGAAATCCCCAGTCATTATCATTGAAGGGTACGGTATCCATATAGGGATCCTGCTTGCCACTGTGTTCTTCTTCCCTGGCGCTGGCCAGCCTGGCGAAATATCCACCCAGGCCGAAGGTAAGCACATCTTTGTCGGTAAAAGTTACATATAAAGGCACTTCGAAGTAATTCAGACGAAGCCTGTATTCATCAGTAAGTAAGTCACTTTCAAACCTTTTCTTTTGAAAAGAGCCTTTTTGGCTGAACAGGGTTTCGAGATTTATCCCCCATTTCTGTTCCTTTCCAATAGGCATGATAACACCTACACCTCCTGTAAATCCAAACTGGCTCCAGCCTTTCAGCCGGTCCCCTTCCACCTGCGTAAGGTTTCCGCCGGCGATCACGGTGCCCTTAAAAATCTGTCCGCTTACTGTCGTAGTGAGCAGAAAAAACGAGATCAGAAATATGCTATGGAGTAGTAATCTATTCAATGCCGTGTGTATATGTTCTATATTTAACGAGGTAAAGGTTATAATATTTTTTCTTTTTTCCGGTATGCTATGAAATATTTTTCATCGAGAGCTGTATCCTTTTCCTGTCGAGGTCGACGCCGGCCACCCTCACCTGCACCTTCTGATTCAAGCTTACAATTTCGTTGGGGTCCTTCACAAAGCGATCGGCCATCTGACTGACATGTACCAGCCCGTCCTGGTGCACACCTATATCGACAAAGGCTCCGAAGGCGGTGATATTCGTTACGATTCCCGGTAGTACCATCCCGTCTCTCAGGTCTTCCATCTTGTTCACCCCGGCCTCGAATTCAAAAAGGTCGAATTTCTTACGAGGGTCCCTGCCCGGCTTTGCGAGCTCATCCAAAATGTCGACAAGAGTAGGTAAACCTGTTTTTTTGGTCACAAAAGCTTGCAGGTCGATCTGTTTTCTCAATTTCTCATCCTTCACCAGCTCATCCACTTCGACCTTATAGCTTTTAAGGATCTTTGCCACTACTGGATAACTTTCAGGGTGCACCGCGCTGCTGTCGAGTGGATTTTTTGCATCCATGATACGCAGGAAGCCGGCAGCCTGTTCAAAGGCCTTATCACCAAAACCGGATACCTTCATAAATTCAGCTCTGGATGAAAAAGGGCCATGCTCACTACGGTGATCGATGATCTTTCCCGCCAGGGAAGGCCCCAGGCCCGATACATAAGAAAGGAGCTGCTTGCTGGCAGTATTGACTTCCACGCCTACGCTGTTCACACAACTCATGACCGTATCTTCGAGGCTCCTAGCCAGGGCCGATTGGTTCACATCATGCTGGTATTGCCCTACACCAATAGATTTGGGTTCTATCTTAACAAGCTCTGCCATGGGATCCATCAGGCGCCGCCCAATAGATACCGATCCTCGCACCGTTATATCATAGTCGGGGAATTCTTCCCGGGCCACTTTCGAAGCGGAATATATAGAGGCCCCGCTCTCATTCACCATGACGGCGATCAGGTCTTTGTTAAAACGTATGCTCTTGATAAAGCGTTCCGTCTGCCTTCCGGCAGTCCCGTTGCCGATGGCGATGGCTTCGATCTTATATGCATCGACCAGGCTCTGTATTTTTTTGATGGCATCTTTCACCTCGTTCTGTGGCGGGTGCGGATAAATGGTCTCATTGTGCAAAAGTTCGCCCTGCCTGCCGAGGCAAACTACCTTACATCCTGTCCTGAATCCCGGATCAATAGCCAACACTGTTTTTTGTCCGAGGGGTGGCGCAAGAAGAAGTTGTTTCGCATTGTCGATAAAGACCTCTATCGCCTTCTTGTCGGCACGCTCTTTGGCCTCAGCTTTCATTTCCGTATCCATGGAAGGCTGCAACAGTCTTTTATAGGCATCTTCTATAGCCAGCTTTAGCTGTTCGGACGACTCATTTTCTGCCTTCAGAAATATTTTCCTCAGCATTTCAAGAGCCTCTAACTTATCGGGCTCAACGGTGAGTCGCAGAAAGCCTTCTTTCTCGCCCCTGAACATAGCCAGGACGCGGTGTGATGGTGATGTTGCGATGCGCTCAGCATAGTCGAACCAGCTTTTGTAGTTCATGCCCTCCTCTTCCTTGCCTTTGATCGCCTTAGAGGAGATCATGGCTGATCTCCGGAACAGGCGTCGCATGCTGTTCCGTGCGTATTTATGTTCAGTCACCCATTCGGCGATGATATCGCGGGCACCGGCCAGGGCACCATCAATACTTTCAACTTCTTTTTCACTATCAACAAAGCGTTCAGCCAGGGATTCCACACTCCCAGGATTTTGCGACATGATCATCTTAGCCAGGGGCTCGAGTCCGCGCGACCTGGCGATGGTTGCCCTGGTCTTGCGCTTGGGGCGATACGGCAGATAGATATCTTCCAGCTCCGACATGCTTTCTGCCCCTTCCAGCTGCTTCTTCAACTCATCGGTGAGTTTGCCCTGCTCCTCTATCGACTGCAAGATGCTTTCCCGGCGCTTATCCAGTGCTTCCAGCTGCTCCATGCGATCACGGATATGCATAATGGCCTCCTCATCGAGGCTGTCGGTATATTCCTTACGATAGCGTGCAATAAATGGTACCGTGGCACCGCCTTTTAGCAATTCAGCAGTATTGGCCACCTGTCCGGCTCTGACGCTGATCTCCTTGGCTATTTTTTCAAAATATTTTTCTAACATGGGTTTTAGGCGTT
>QMPN01000168.1 GCA_003648575.1 Bacteroidota bacterium | reverse complement strand
GGGCAGATGATGATCAGCAAGAAAACTGCTAACGATCATACGGGATATGTAAGTGAGCGCATCGATGTTAGCACTTTGCCATCAGGTATTTATTTTGCTCATATCAGCTGCGATTGCGGAAAGCAGCTCACTGAAAAGTTTGTGATCAGATAAGTATTAATTTATTTTAAAGGGGCCGGGAGAGATCTTTTGCCCCCAATTCTTCCCTGATGTCTTTTGCATATACGATCATTTCAGGGAAGAACTCTTTAAAGTCTTCATGAAAGGAGGAATAATGTTTCCTGAGGCTTTCAACCGCACCCTCCATCCCTGAATTATATTTTCTGCTTCTGCGCGACATGCCATTGAATACCCACTGAAGGTCTTTAAAGCGTGAGTAGCCAACAAGCCAGTTATGTATCACCATATAGGGAAGGATGCGCTTTGACCTCGCCGGCAAAAGAGTGTAATTTCTAAGCATCAGGTCATAAACGTGTAATGCAAATTCAGAAAGTTCATTGTCTGAATATATGTCCCAGTCCAGGGCCAGGAAATGATCATAGTAGATGTCGATGACCACTCCAGAAAACTTACCATATTCCTTCTGGATCCGATGCTTGCTCCTGATAAAGACAGGATGATGATCAGTAAAGGAATCAATCCTCCTGTGGAGTGAAATACCCTCCCGGACCCCATTATTAAACTGTTCTAAACGGTTTCCCTTAACGGCATCAGCGATAAAATTGCCAATAAGCATTTCATCATCATCCCCCGACAGGAATGCGTGTGCAAGAAAATTCATAGACTTGAGTTGACTCAAAATTAATTATAATAAGTATAAATTAAGCATTGAAGTTATTAACATCATGTTAATACATGAGATTTTTTTAGCTTTGTATCATACCTAATCACCTAATTAAACAAGTATATTTACCTATATGAGCAAATTACCATTACTTGGGGATGAAGCGATTGCACAGGCTGCAATAGATGCAGGTTTATCAGGATTATATGCATATCCCGGCACACCCTCCACTGAGATCACAGAATATGTTCTTCGGTCGAAAGAAGTAAAAGAAGGCAAGATCATTGCCAGTTGGACATCCAATGAGAAAACAGCCATGGAAGCGGCCATGGGGGTTTCTTATATTGGGAAAAGGGCGATGACATGCATGAAACATGTGGGATTAAATGTAGCCGCCGATGCTTTCATCAACTCCGCAATCACAGGTGCAAACGGTGGTTTACTGGTAGTTTCTGCCGATGACCCCTCTATGCATTCTTCTCAGAATGAACAAGATTCCAGGTTCTTTGGGAATTTCGCTTTGATACCGATGCTTGAACCGTCAAACCAGCAAGAAGCTTACGACATGGTGCATTACGCCTACGAGCTTTCTGAGAAATATGAAATCCCTGTGCTGATGCGCATCACCACACGCCTGGCACATTCACGCGCCGGCGTTGTGCGTAGTGAAACACGTGAGCAGAATAAACTGAGACTGCCCAAAACATCGAATCAGTTCATCCTGCTTCCCGGCAATGCACGTCGCAGGTATAAAATGCTCCTGGGAACCCAGGATGCTTTTATCAAGGAATCGGAAGAATCAGCATTCAATAAATATTTTGACAGCCAAGACAAAAAACTAGGTATTATTGCCTGTGGGATCGCTTACAATTATCTTGTTGAAAACTTCCCGGAACAAAAAGTTCCGCATCCTGTCCTGAACATCGGGCAATATCCACTACCCAGAAAACTTATTGAGAAGATGTATCAGGAATGTGATGAGATACTGGTCCTGGAAGAAGGCTACCCGCTTGTAGAAGAATCCATAAGAGGATATATGAACAATGGCAAAACCATTCGTGGCCGCCTTGACGGCACCATACCGAGGGATGGAGAACTGAATCCCGGCATTGTTGCAAAAGCATTCGGCATATCCGTCTTTGAAGGAAGGGAACCTTCCGGCAATGTTGTAGGCAGGCCTCCTTCCCTTTGCAAGGGTTGTCCGCACATCTATTCTTATAATGCCCTGAATGAAGCGCTTGAAAAATACGCCAAAGGAAGGGTGTTCTCCGACATTGGATGCTACACACTGGGTGCCCTGGAGCCCTTCACAGCCATTGACACATGTGTCGACATGGGTGCATCGATCACCATGGCTAAGGGAGCTGCTGATAACGGCTTAGTCCCGGCTGTTGCTGTTATCGGTGATTCTACATTCACACACTCAGGCATGACAGGGCTTCTCGATGCTATAATCAGTAAAAGCCCCGTTACGGTGATGATCCTCGACAATGAAACTACCGCCATGACAGGTGGACAGAATTCCAATGCCCACGGAAAGATAGAAGATATCTGCGCCGGGTTGGGAGTAGAAAAAGAACATATTCATGTGTTGAACCCGATACAGAAACACCATGATGAAAACATGGCCCTGATCAAAGCAGAATTAGCATATGACGGCGTCTCCGTGATCATCCCACGCAGGGAATGCATACAGACCCTTGCCGCCAAAATAAGGGCCAAAAAGTATAAAGTTAAATCGGCAACTTAATAAAGCTATGAAGAAGGATATCATTTTAGCAGGTGTCGGAGGACAGGGCATACTGTCGATTGCTGCCATTATCGGAACCGCAGCTATGAGCGAAGACCTTTATCTCAAACAGGCTGAAGTACATGGTATGAGCCAGCGGGGCGGGGATGTTCATTCAAACCTGCGCCTGTCTGACAAACCCGTCGCATCAGACCTCATACCCAAAGGACAGGCAGACATGATCATCTCTGTTGAACCAATGGAAAGTTTACGCTATATTTCCATGCTTGCCAAAGATGGCTGGCTGATCACCAACAGCACACCCCATGTGAACATAACAAATTATCCGGAACTTGACGACATCCTTAAGGAGATCAGGACAATGCCGCAACATATCATTATTGATGCCGATGAAATTGCTAAAGACCTGGGAAACAAAAGAGCAGCTAACATGGTGATCCTCGGAGCAGCATTGCCATTTATCGGTATGGAAACAAAAATCTTCCATGATGCCGTCAGGACGATCTTCGGCCGAAAAGGTGAAGAAATAGTGAAGCTCAATATTGATGCTTTGCAGGCAGGATATGACTTTGCAGTTGGTGCTGTTGGCACTGACTGAGTGAATCCTGGATACTGGATACTAGATACTGGATACTGGATACTAGATTAAAGGATACTTCTTAAATATCTCCTCAGACTTCATCAGGATATCAACATACTGGGCACGTTTGTAAGTAAACGGATCTTTCAGTGTTTTCTGTGACAACTTACCCCTGAATTCATCCAGTGTTTTGTAATTTTTCTTCTTCATCCAGGTTTCCATCTCATTCAGGATGGTGCTGATCTGCCCGATCCCGTTCTTATAGATCGTACTCACAATCTGAACGGCATCGGCACCGGCAAGTATCATTGAGATAACATCTTCGCCGGTAAAGATACCTGTGTTGGCACAAACTTTGGCGTTGAGTTCGCCGTAAAGCAAGCCTGCAAAACGCAGTGCTATCCTGTTATCGTTCTGAGTTGAAAGATTATAAGGAAAATAATGTTCCTCCATGTCGATATCGATCTCCGGCTGGAATAAACGATTGAAAAGCACAAATGCATCAACACCCTTCTTATCCATTTCAGAGATCACATACAATGGGTTGGTATAATAAGGGCTCAGTTTTGCTGCCACCGGTATCTTAACGGCTTTTTTCACTTTTTCCAACAGATCAAGCTGCTCTGTAATGACAGACCTGCCATCAATCTCAAAACTTCTCGGTATGAAATAGAAATTCAGCTCCAGTCCGGCAACCCCTGTATCCTCTATCTTTTTGGCATATTCTTCCCAGGTCTCATCATATACACAGTTAAGGCTGGCAAACAAGGGAATTCCCAGGGCTTCCCTGGCTTCCTTCAGCATGGCAAGATAGGCCTCCGGGCCGGCTTCATCAATACCAGGATATGGAGAACCTGACATCTCTGCATGCCTGTCTGCATAGTTCTCTTCTGCCTGGAAATTCTGAAGATTTTCAAGGTGGATCTGCTCTTCAAACAGGGTTTTATAAACGACAGCAGCAGCTCCTTCCTCTTCAATATTTCTCAACGCAGCAAGGTTAGTTACAAGGTTGCTGGCTCCAACGATTACAGGGTTCTTCAACTCAACCCCCATATAATTTGTTTTCAGGTCCATAGTATTCTTAGTTAATTGTTTATTATTGAAACAACTCAAATAATTTTTAAGCTGCATAAAAGTATGCAAAAATATTTAATCGCCCGAATCTGCACCAATCTAAAATCAATATAAATAATGTAAGTGCTGCCTAAATTTACCCGAATTTAAAATACATATACATATTATTTATTAATTTCGTGCTGCCTTTTTGAGGTATCAATTTTGAACTTGTAAAGACTTAAAAATAAAGATATTATGGCTAGAGAGAAAAAATTTATCACTTGTGATGGAAACTATGCTGCAGCTCATGTGGCATACATGTTCAGTGAAGTGGCATGCATCTACCCGATCACCCCATCCTCAACCATGGCGGAGTATATTGATGAGTGGGCTGCTTATGGAAGAAAGAATATTTTTGGTGAGACTGTTAAGGTGGAAGAAATGCAATCGGAAGCCGGAGCAGCAGGAGCACTTCATGGTTCTCTTCAGGCCGGGGCCCTTACCTCTACTTTCACTGCTTCACAGGGCCTTCTGTTAATGATCCCGAACATGTACAAGATCTCCGGTGAATTCCTGCCGGCGGTATTTCATGTCAGTGCAAGAAGTATTGCCGCACATGCCCTTTCCATCTTTGGAGACCATAGTGATGTGATGTCTGTCAGGCAAACCGGCTTTGCAATGCTGGCCTCAGGGAGCATACAGGAAATTATGGATATCGGTGGCATCGCCCACCTGGCATCAATAAAATCAAAGATTCCTTTCCTTCACTTCTTCGATGGATTCAGAAGCTCTCACGAGATTCAGAAAGTGGAATATTTCGACAACGATGATGTGACTGACCTGGTCGACTATAAGATGTTGCAGAAGTTCAGGGATAATGCCCTCAACCCCGAGCATCCTGTTACCAGGGGAACTGCACAAAACCCCGACATATTCTTCCAGGCCAAAGAAGCCGGAGCACGCTTTTACGATCCTATCCCCGATATCGTGGAGGATTACATGAAGGAGATCAGCAAAATGACAGGCAGGGAATATCACCCATTCACCTATTACGGTGCCCCGGATGCCGAAAACATTGTCATAGCTATGGGTTCCGTTACTTCCACCATTAAGGAGGTGATCGATTATAAGCTTGCAAATGGCGAAAAAGTCGGCCTCATCTCAGTACACCTTTACAGGCCATTCTCAGAAAAATATTTTATGCAGGTTTTTCCAAAGAGTGTAAAACGTATTGCAGTGCTTGACCGCACCAAGGAACTTGGCGCCAACGGAGATCCGCTGTATCTCGACATCAGGGATCTCTTCTACGGAAAGGAAAATGCTCCCGCAATCGTTGGCGGCCGTTACGGACTCAGCTCAAAAGATACTACTCCTGCAATGATCATTTCTGTTTTCGATAACCTGGAGCAGGCGATACCGATGAACCAGTTTACCGTAGGCATCATCGATGATGTTAAATACAGCTCTCTGCCTCTCTTGCCTAATGTTTTGACAGCACCAAAGGGAACCTATGAAGCAAAATTTTATGGCTTGGGATCTGATGGTACAGTAGGTGCCAATAAAAACTCCATTAAGATCATTGGCGACAGCACAGACAAGTTTGTACAGGCTTATTTTGATTATGACTCCAAGAAATCAGGCGGGATCACAACTTCTCACCTGCGTTTCGGCGATTCTCCCATACAGTCGGTTTACCTGGTTAACACACCTGACTTTGTTGCCTGCCACGTGCCTTCTTATCTGAATAAGTACGATATGCTGAAAGGCCTCAAGAAAGGTGGCACATTCCTGCTCAACAGCATATGGAATGAAGAGGAAACCATGGAACACCTGACAGATGCCATGAAGAAATATATGGCTGAGAATAACATCCGCTTCTATATTATCAATGCCACAAAGATCGCTGAAGATCTCGGGCTTGGTTCCAGGACCAACACCATCATGCAATCGGCATTCTTTAAAATTGCTGATGTGATCCCTTATGAACTGGCTGTTGAGCAAATGAAAAAAGCCATTTTGAAATCATTCGGAAAGAAAGGTGAAGAGATCGTTAACATGAACAATGCCGCTGTTGACCAGGGTGGAGATGTTACGGAGGTAAAAATTCCTTCCGAATGGAAAAATATTGAGCCAGGCGATAAGAAAACAAAAACAGAAGTGCCTGATTTTGTGGCCAATGTATGTGACCCGATCAACCGGCTGAATGGTAATGACCTTCCGGTAAGTGCATTTCTTGGCCGTGAGGACGGGACCTTCCCTTCCGGTACCACCGCCTTCGAAAAACG
>QMPN01000167.1 GCA_003648575.1 Bacteroidota bacterium | reverse complement strand
TGAGCCTATCGATTATGGCAATATCCCAGGCTGTATTTACACCAGCCCGGAAGTGGCATCAGTAGGGATGACTGAACAGCAAGCAAAAGATGCAGGCTATGAGATCAAAGTCGGGAAATTCCCTTTCACTGCCTCAGGGAAAGCAAGTGCCGGCGGAAACAAAGATGGCTTTGTAAAAGTGATTTTCGATGCCAAATACGGTGAATGGCTGGGATGCCATATGATCGGTGACAATGTAACAGAGATGATTGCAGAAGCCGTAGTGGCCAGGAAACTGGAAACTACCGGACATGAGATCATCAAAACTATTCATCCACACCCGACCATGTCGGAAGCAGTGATGGAAGCTGTGGCCGCCGCTTACGATGAAGTGATACACCTTTAAATTTTAAATTTTGAATTCTTAATTTTGAATTCAATTTAGAAATTAATACCCAATGCCCAACGCCTAACGCCCAACGCCTATGAACATAACCCAATCTGAACTTTCCGGCCTTTTAGTTATCGATCCCAAAGTCTTTGGCGACGATCGGGGTTATTTTTTCGAGTCATATAATGCTGAAGTATTCAAAGCTGCAGGCCTGGAGATCGATTTCATGCAGGATAATGAATCGCGGTCGGGAAAAGGGGTGCTGAGAGGAATACATTTCCAGGAGCCACCCTTTGAACAGGGGAAACTGGTCCGTGTAGCCCGTGGCGCTGTGATGGATGTTTCGGTGGATATCAGGAAGGATTCTCCTACTTACGGAAAATGGGCTGCCTTTGAACTGTCGGAACAGAACAAGCGCATGCTGTGGATCCCTCCGGGCTTTGCACATGGCTTTGCCACCCTCGAAGATGATACTATCTTCATTTATAAATGCACCAAAGTATATAACAAAGAATCAGAAAATTCCATCCGCTGGGATGATCCTGATCTTGGCATCGATTGGGGTGTAGAGGATCCCATCATATCCGATAAAGACAAAGCAGCACCCCTGTTTAAGGAGCTGAAAAGCCTTTTTTAACAAAACTTGAGATTCAATAAGACAGCATGTTGAAGAGAATACTTGTATTTGGACTGATATTCGTCCTTTGCCTTTCGGCAGCAGGACTATTTTATTTTTTTACGGTCGATGATGGTATCAGCGAGCAGCAGTACCGTGATGCTTTCCGTAGGAATTACAAGATCTTTACGGTAGCCGTACCGGACCAGATCGACTTTGCCGGTGAAGAAGTGCCCATGAAGGTATTTTATGTAAATGAAAGCCTCGACAGGGAGTTGCTGGTGAATACCTACTGGCATAACAGAACAGTATTGATGTTTAAGCGTGCACACAGGTGGTTCCCGCTGATGGAGCCCATCCTTGCTGAATATGGTATCCCGGATGATTTTAAATACCTGACCGTGATCGAAAGCGGACTTTCTAATGTTGTATCACCTTCGGGGGCAACAGGCTTCTGGCAGTTTCTTAAAGGGACCGCAAAAGATTATGGGCTTGAAGTTGATAAAGATGTGGATGAACGCTATCATGTTCAAAAGAGCACAGAAGCTGCCTGTAAATATTTCCGTGAATCATATCAGAAGTTCAATAACTGGACCCTGGTGGCGGCAGCTTTCAATGCAGGAAAAAGGCGCATTAGTGAAGCCCTGGAGGAGCAAAACGAGAAGTCCTATTACGACCTTCTGCTGAGCGATGAAACAAGCCGATATGTATTCCGTATCCTTGCCCTGAAAACCATCTTCGAAAATCCTACTGACTACGGCATGTTCCTTCGTGAAAAGGACTTCTATCCTCCCATTCCGGTAAAAACGATCACCATTGATAAAGACATTAAAGACTTCGTGGCATTTGCATCAGAGCATGATATCTCATATAAAGTGCTGAAAATGTTCAATCCCTGGCTGCGCGATAAAAAGTTGGCAGTGAAAAGGGGCAAGACATACACAATCGCAATCCCTGTGGATGAGTACCTGGATTATGAAGGCCTGACAGATGGCATGAATGATGATCCGGTGATATACGGGGACACCCTGAACTTTGAAGAATTATAGATCGGCAGATGGCAAACGGGAAAAATAATCAGAAGCTAGAGGTTCAGGGCGCACGGGTTCACAACCTGAAAAATGTCGACCTGAGCATCCCCCGCAACAAGCTGGTGGTGTTTACCGGCCTCAGTGGCTCCGGAAAATCTTCCCTCGCTTTCGACACCATCTATGCTGAAGGACAACGCCGTTATATGGAAACATTTTCGGCCTATGCCAGGCAGTTTATCGGAAACCTGGAAAGGCCCGATGTTGACAAGATCACCGGCCTGAGCCCTGTTGTTGCCATTGAGCAGAAATCGGTAAATAAAAACCCACGTTCTACGGTTGGAACTGTAACAGAGGTGTACGACTTCCTGCGTTTGTTGTATGCACGCGTAGCGGATGCCTATTCACACGTGACGGGTGAAAAGATGGTGAAGTATACCGAAGAGCAGATTGTCAGCTTGCTGCAAAAGGACTACATGGATGAGAATATCATGATCCTGTCACCGGTAGTACGTGGAAGGAAAGGACATTACAGGGAGAATTTCGAGCAGATGCGCCGGCAGGGTTATCTGAAGGTAAGAGTAGACGGGGAGATCCGTGACCTGGAGTTTGGTATGCAGCTCGATCGATTTAAAGTACACGATATTGAACTGCTGGTTGATACAGTAAAAGTAGGTTTAGGTGATAAACACCTCCAAAGGCTGAGCCGTACCCTGCAGGAAGCCATGAAAACAGGCAAAGGATCTATCATGGTGATGAAACCAGGTGAAGAGGAGGCCCGACACTACAGCAAACTGCTTATGTGTCCCACCTCCGGTATTTCATACGACGAGCCGGAACCCAATACCTTTTCTTTTAATTCACCTTATGGAGCATGCCCAAATTGCAATGGCCTGGGGACCGTAACGGAGGTCAACCTGAAAAAGATTATCCCCGACAGGGCTACTAGCATCAAAAAGGGAGGCATCGCACCCATTGGTGAATACAAGCAGAACTGGATCTTTAACCAGATTGAGATGATAGGGCAGAAGTTTGGTTTCAACCTTGCGACGCCTATTAGCGAGATTCCTGAGGAAGCGATATCAACCATACTTTATGGTTCCAATGAGACCTTCATCATCAAAAAAGAATTTGCGGGGGTAACCTCTTCCTACACCCTGAACTTTGAAGGCATCATCAACTTTATCAGCAACCAGTTTGCCGATTCCAACTCAAGGAGCATACAAAAGTGGGCCGGCAGCTTTATGAACCGCATCCCGTGCCCCGACTGCCACGGTGACAGGCTAAGGAAAGAATCCCTGCATTTCAGGATAGATAATAAAAGCATCTCGAAGCTTGCGAATATGGATCTGGTCCGCTTTATTGAGTGGATCGATGCAGTGGAAGATACATTTGATGAAAAGAAAAAGACCATTGCACACGAGATTTTAAGGGAGATAAAGACCCGTACAGGCTTCCTGCTGGAGGTCGGGCTAGACTATCTTTCCCTGAACAGGCCCGCACGTAGTCTCTCCGGCGGAGAGTCGCAACGCATCAGGCTGGCCACGCAGATCGGCTCGCGCCTGGTAGATGTGCTCTATATCCTGGATGAACCCAGCATCGGCCTGCATCACAGGGATAACCTGCGGCTGATCACCGCATTGAAAGATCTGCGCGACCTTGGAAACTCGGTGATCGTAGTGGAACATGACAAGGAGATGATCCTTGCTGCAGATGAGGTGGTGGATCTAGGCCCGGGAGCCGGATTACATGGCGGAGAAATTGTGGGTCAGGGTTCTCCCGGGGAGATGAAAGACTGCGATACCATTACCTGTGACTACCTTTCGGGAAAAAAAGAGATCCCTGTTCCTGAGGAACGAAGAAAAGGCAATGGTGCCAGGATGTTGCTCAGAGGAGCGGAGGGCAACAACCTGAAAAATGTTGACCTGGATATTCCATTGGGTACCTTTACTTGCGTGACAGGGGTTTCCGGAAGCGGAAAATCTACGCTGATCAATGAAACGCTGTACCCAATACTGAGCAACCTCTTTTATCGCTCCGACAAAAAGCCCCTGCCTTATAAGGATATCAGCGGACTGGAGTACATCGACAAGGTGATAGAGATCGATCAGTCACCCATAGGGCGTACTCCCAGGTCTAATCCCGTAACGTATACCAAGGCCTTCGATGAGATCAGAAAACTTTTTGTGCAATTGCCCGAAGCCAAGATCCGTGGCTATAAGCCCGGACGCTTTTCTTTCAACGTAAAGGGAGGGCGCTGCGAGACATGCAAGGGAGCGGGTTTGAAGCTGATTGAGATGAACTTCCTGCCGGATGTGTATGTACAGTGTGAAGCCTGTAACGGCAAACGTTATAACAGGGAGACACTCGAGATCAGGTATAAAGGCAAATCCGTCAACGATGTGCTGGATATGACCATCAACCAGGCGGTGGAATTTTTCGACAGCATTCCTTCCATCATTCAGAAGATCAGAACCCTGAAAGAGGTCGGCCTGGGATATATCACCCTGGGACAGCAGTCAACAACATTGTCGGGTGGTGAGGCTCAGCGCGTTAAGCTCGCTGCAGAGTTGTCAAAAAGAGATACCGGTAAAACACTTTATATCCTGGATGAGCCCACAACGGGATTGCACTTTGAAGATGTAAAGGTGCTGCTGGATGTGCTGAATAAACTCGTAAATAAAGGAAATACCATACTTATCATCGAACATAACATGGATGTGATTAAATTTGCTGATCACATTATCGACCTTGGGCCTGAAGGAGGCGATCGTGGAGGCATGATCATTTGTGAAGGCAGCCCGGAGGAGATCATTGAAAATAAGAAGAGTTATACTGCGAAATATTTAAAGGAAGAACTTCGTAATAAGTAGTGTTGGGGGTTGAGTTTTGAGTGTTGGGTTGGTGGAAAGTTAACAAATTAATAATTTCTGATTTCTCGCATCTCGTGCCCCGTACCCCGCACCTGGCAATAAATACAGATAACGCTCCAATGTAGATTACGTTGATAAATGTTACAAACTCATCGAAACAGACATCATGAAAAAATCAGAAGAAGAAAAGATCAGAAAAGCCATTAAGGCCAGGGACTGGAATGAGATCAAGACCTATGATTCATGGCAAATCTTTAAGATCATGGCTGAGTTTGTTCAGAGCTTTGAACGACTGGCGAGGATCGGTCCCTGTGTGTCGGTTTTTGGATCGGCGAGAACCAAGCCCTCCGATGTGCACTATAAGATTGCCGAGGAGGTGTCATACCTTCTTACTAAACAAGGCTATGGGATTATCACCGGTGGTGGCCCGGGTATTATGGAAGCGGCTAATAAAGGTGCTCATTTTGCCGGTGGCAAATCAGTGGGTCTGAATATCAAACTTCCTTTTGAACAAAAGGCCAACCCCTTTATCGATCCTGAAAACCTGATCGAATTTGACTTCTTCTTCGTGCGCAAAGTGATCTTTATGAAGTATGCCCAGGGCTATGTGGTATTGCCAGGTGGTTTTGGAACCCTCGACGAACTGTTTGAAGCGCTGACACTGGTGCAGACAGATAAACTGGTACGCTTCCCCATCATATTGGTCGACAAAGAATATTGGGGTGGTTTGATTGACTGGATCAAGGACCGACTGCTTGCCGAAGGCAACATCAGCCCTGAGGAACTCAATATCTTCCACCTGGTTGATACAGCAGAAGAAGCTGTCAGTATCATAGAAGATTTTTATAAGGAATATTCGTTAAAACCAAACTTTTAACTCGTGCTTTGCATTCATGGTGTTGAGTGTTGAGTGTTGGGTGTTGAGTTATTTTGGATTGGGGAGTTCAAAATTTGTATACCGTATATTGAATATTGTAATTTGTAAAATCTATGCCTTCGTATATTCCATTGGAACTTACTGCTATTGAAGAAGACGGTTTTCACCTGATGATCCCGGTGATGGTGAATGGTGTGCAAGCTCGTATGCTGGTAGATACGGGGGCATCGCGTTCGGTCTTCGATAAGGAAAGGATCGATCGTTTCTTTCATGATTCTCCGGAACTCGAAGAGAATGAGCAGAAATCCACCGGGCTGGGTACAAGAGATATGCAAAGCCAGGCTCTTTACCTGGATGAACTGATGATAGGGGAGTTGACGGTGAGGAAATACCCGGCCGTTGTTCTCGATATGAGCCATGTGAATCATTCTTACGAAGAACTTGGACTGGAACCCATCGATGGTGTGATTGGTAGCGACATACTGATGAAATACGGCGCTGTGATCGATTATGGGAAAGGGATGTTGCGCATCAATAAGCGCAGGAAAAGGCTAAGCGTGAAGAAGCCTAACGGCTGATGATCACTCTGGCAGAAACCGGCCCAAAGGTCTCGCCCCTGAGGCTGCACAAATAGATTCCTTCCGGCAGATTCCCAACATCAATAGCAAGAGCGGCACCACTGAAGCTTTTCTCAATGATTACGTTCCCAAGCATGTCGTAGAT
>QMPN01000166.1 GCA_003648575.1 Bacteroidota bacterium | reverse complement strand
TCATAAACATTCATCGCGGCCGGAAAATCAGCCTTGTCCCAGCTGAGTTGCGGTGAAATGTTTCCTATGCCCCTGATGTATGCTTCCATTGTTGTTATCGCTACTGGTTACTTGTTACTGGTTTCTGGTTTCTGGTATATTTCGATAACACCAGGCTTGAATCGTTCCCGCCAAAGCCAAATGAATTTGTCACTACGTGATCAATCTTTGCCTCCTGTAATGTTGTTACCGGTTCAAAATTTAATTCCTCTATCTTTTGTGAAAAGTTGAGGTTCGGGAAAAGCAATTGTTCCCTGATGGCCAGTATGGAGTAAATGCTCTCCACCACACCTGCAGCCGCCAGGGTATGCCCTGTGTATGGCTTGGTTGATGATACCGGAGGGATCTTGTTTCCAAAGATACGTCCGATGGCAAGTCCTTCGGTCAGGTCATTGTTATCGGTGCCGGTGCCATGTGCATTGATATAGCTGATCTGTTCCGGTTTGAGCCCGCTCATGTCGAGTGCCTCTTTCATAGCGAGGTAAGGCCCGTAACCGTCGGGAGAACTGGCGGTTTGATGATAGGCATCATTGGCATTGGCACAACCGCTGAGTTCAGCGTATATATTTTTCTGATGCTTTTTGGCTTCCTCTTCCGACTCAAGTACGATGTATGCAGCGCCTTCGCCAAGATTCAGGCCTGTGCGTGTTGCATCCAGCGGACGGCAATGTTTTTTGTCGAGGATCATAAGGGTGTTGAAGCCGTTCAGCGTAAATTTCGACAGGGCATCCGTACCCCCGGCGATCACGCGATCGGCCAGGCCATGGCGGATCAATTTTGCACCAAATAATATGGCGTTCAGCGATGAGGAACAGGCCGTGCTGATGGTGGTATTAAAATGTCGTAATCCCAGGCGGTCACAGATCTTCATTGAGCTGTCGCTGCAATTATGAGTTTGTACTAAATGAGAATAGGTATCATTTTGGAGGTAGTCCAGGTAATGTTTCTCGGTTTTATCCATCCCACCCACCGTGGTAGACGAAATCAAAGCAGTGCGGGAATTATCAGTGATCCCGTATTTGTCTATTCCATCATCGAATGCCTCAATAGCTGCGATCAGTCCAAGCAAAGCAGTACGTGTATAATAATCAGGGTTTTCAACGCCTGCAAGGGAGGCCAGCTCTTCATTGCTAAAGCGAATCTCGGCAGCAGGCAGTTCAGCTTTCAGTGTAGTCTCAAGGTAGTTGATTGGCCCGACACCGTGCTTGCGGTTTTTGAGGGAATCGAGATTTTCCGCTACATTGTTTCCAATGGCGGTAATCATCCCTATGCCGGTTATTACTACCCTGTTCATATCATTACTTTTGATTCTCTTTGATAAATTCAGCCATGGTTCTTAGCGAAAAGAAGATCTTACGCCCATCCTTGGGATCTTCGATCTTGATACCGTAATTTTTTTCCAGCAGGACGATGAGCTCGAGGGCATCGATAGAATCCAGCCCCAGCCCGTCACCAAAAAGTGCTGCATCGGCATCGATATCTTCAGGCTCCATCTCTTCCAGGTTCAATACCTCGATAATCTCAATTTTAAGCTTTTTAATTAATTCTTCCATTATTGCAATCTTTTATATGTTGTGAGGAGAAATGAAGGGTCAAAGATAACATCTTCGGATGAAATTCCATGTACATCTTCGGTGCTGCCTCGTTCTATTAAAAACAAGAGTGATTCATAATTGTTCCCATACTGCTCCACCCAGCCGCATACGCAACAATCCAGGGATCCGTTTTTCAGGGCAAGCCCGGCGATTTCGAAGATCAGATCAGCATCAAAGCCTTCACTGATCAGCACGGTATTTTCACCCCTGAACGTATGCCTGATGGCTGATTCACCGGCCATGATATTGGGCAGGGTGTATACAAAATTCGATGGGCTGGGAAAATAGTTTTCCCGATCATTGATGGTTTCCTGGTGCTTTTCATCTACCTCAAGGGATGAGCTGCCATTGGTGAGGATCAGGCCGATCTTTTCGGGAGAATATTTTTCAGAGAGCGCTGCATCTTTCACAAGGATATCAACAGACAGGAATCCCAGCTTAGAGAGGGCATCCATTTTGAAGAACTTGGGATAATCAGTCTCAAAGTGCCTGTAAGCTGCCCTGATAAATTTCTTGTAAGTATCTTCCTCATTATAACTAAACACTACATCTCCATTAAGCCTGACGAGCTTGTGGGTTATTGAGCAGTATTTCTTTACAACAACTACCATTGCTTATATTTTTTGGAGGATCACTGCTGCATTGCTGCCACCGAATCCTGATCCTGTTTTCAGGCAGGTGCTAACTTCCTTCTCTATATTCTCCTTAATCACATGAATGCTTTTACTCACGCCATGGTGATCATATCCCGCGGAGCGGAAAAGCATATTTCTTTTCATGGATTGAAGAGAAATAGCAGCTTCAATAACACCCGCAGCCCCGAGAGTATGTCCTATATATGCCTTGTAGCTGTTGAGTGGAACCTCCTCCAAGCCTGCACGGCTGAATGCCTTGGCTTCCATCTCATCGTTATAATCCGTGGCTGTACCGTGCGCAGATATGGTATCGATATCTTCAGGTGTAAGGCCGGATAATTTCATGGCCTGCTGAATGGCCACAAGAAGGCCCTCACCGGTGCGGGATGGCCCGGAAATGTGGTTACCATCATTGCTGCCTGCCCCACCCAATACCTTTACGGGAGTTTCTTTAAAAATCCCCTGTGAGGAGGACAGGATAATGCTTGCAGCGCCTTCACCCAGGGTAAGCCCCGTCCTGTCGCGATCGAAAGGTTTGCATGCCTGTTCGCTGAGCGACTGAAAGGATTGAAAGCCGGAAACAATAAATTCTGACATCAGGTCTCCGCCACTCACAACAATATGTTTATATTTTCCGGCCCTGATCAAACGTTCGCCGTAAATAATTCCCAGCACACCGGAAATGCATGCATTGGAAACGATGATGGCTTTATTCGGATTATTGAAATAGGTGGTGATCACCTTTGCCATTGAATGCAGATAAATGCGGTTTTTTCCAAACTTCGCCTGCAATACCGGATCAAGTAAATCAATATTTCCCTTAGTTGTAGTAAGAATGAACAGGGTCTCGGGGGAACTAAGATCTATATCTGCCCTTTTTCCGGCATCCAGGATGGAGGCAATAAACATCCTTTCCATTCGGGTTATGTCCGCACTAAGCGGGCGAATGCTTTCCAGGCGATCATGATCTACCTTTGATAAGGGAAGTATCGAAGGGCTATACATTCCGCTGTCATCCAGTACAATACCGCTTTTCCCGCGAATAATGTTCCCGATATTTTCATCGCTTGTAAATCCAAGGGAAGAGATAATATTTTCTGCGCCTGCAAATACTTTCGTCATGAGGGTGCTAAATTATGGAATTTTACCCGATGAGATGATCAATTCTTTTTCAATCTGAGGAAATAGAAAGCCACGATCATGCATACAAGGCAAAAGGCGAGCAATAAAGCCACCTGCGGAAGGATCCCGATGATCCCACCACCTCTCAGGAATATGGTATAAAACCCTTCTAGTCCCCAGTTCAACGGTGAAAAGGTGCTGATGGTTTGCATGATGGAGGGCATGACAAAAACAGGTACCCAGATGCCACCCAGGGCAGCCATAATGATGACCGAAACAGAACCAAATGCAGCAGCCTGTTCCGGCGTATTGAAAATCGAACCCAGGGCAAGCCCAAATGCTGTTGCTGCCAGTCCGGTGGCCATTATCATAACGATCAATGCAAAAATATGGTCCCCGATTTCAAGCAATGGAAGGCCAAACAGAGGCAGAATGAGGATGCCCACCAGAAGCATCAGCAGGAACTGTATCATGCTGATGAACAGGTAAACAATGATCTTCGAAAAAATGGTGACCAGGTATGAGCCGGGCATAAGCCTGATGCGTAACATGCTTCCGTTGTTCCTTTCCTTGATGATATTTGCAGTAAGGGGGATCAGGATAAAGAACATGGCAAATACCGCCCATGCCGGAACATTATGTTGTACCGAGTTGGGGATAACTTCGGTCCGGCTGTTCACAGCATTGTGTTCTTCAAGCTGTATGATCCCGCTCGGATCATAGTCGAGGCTGTTATCGGTATCGAGCAGCTCAGAAACCTTTTGCGAGAAAAGCTTAAATACCATTTGCGATTCTATGCCATAGGTTAGCTTCGAGAGGGCCATACGAACTGTTTCCCTGAAGGAATGCTTGATCACGGGGTCGAAGTACAGGATCACAAGTGAAGGCTCTGTTTCGACCATCACTACCGGATATTCTTCATCCTCGAAGGCCTTTTCGACCAGGTACATGGCTTTTTTCCTGAGGTTTTGGCTTACACCAGCCGGGACAATAATTCCAATCTGGAATGTTCCATCACCGACCAGCCTGATCAGGCTTTCCCTGTCAAGGGGTTTGTTGTCATATTCCTTTTCCAGAATGATCATATCAGAATGGTTCAAACCTTCTTCAATGGCCAGGCCAACCGAATCCCTGTCTTCATTGATAAAGGCAACCTGCAATTGTGTTTCATCCATTTTGCGGAAGGTGCTGTCCTGTATCATGGCCATTACAAAAACAAGGACCATGGGCATGAGAAAAATGATCAATAGTCCACCCAGATCCCTGGTCAGGACAATGATCTCTTTCATGATGGATGTAAACAGTTTCCGCATATCAATCCCTGAGTTTACGTCCTGTCAGATGCAGGAATACGCTTTCCAGACTTGTATATTCTTCTTTACTCTTTATGATCTCTCTGGTATTGCCATGAATAATAAGCTTACCATCATCGATGATGGCAATGGTATCGCAAAGGTCTTCGGCTTCTTCGAGGTAGTGGGAGGTATAAATGATGGTTGTCCCTTGCTTATTGATCTCTTCCAGGAACTCCAGGATCATCTTTCTCGATTGTACATCCACCCCCGTGGTGGGTTCGTCAAGGATGAGAATATCCGGCCTGTGAAGGATGCCTGCCACCAGGTTAACCCTTCTTTTCATGCCGCCCGAATACCTTCGGATTTGTTTGCGGCCATTGCCGGCCAGTCCAACCATTTCCAGGCATTCCTCTATCCTGTTGTGCAACTCCTTACCTTTCAATCCGTACATTTCGGCAATGAACCTGAGATTTTCCCGGGCACTGAGTGTGTCGTAAAGGGCAATATCCTGGGGAACAAGGCCAATTTGCTGCCTGATCTTTTTATATTTCTTTTCCAGCTGCATGCCATTGATAAAAACCTTTCCACTGTCGTAGTTCAGCAAACCTGTCAGTATGCTGATCGTAGTTGTCTTGCCGGCCCCATTGGGTCCCAGCAAACCATACTTCACTCCACGTGGAATATCCAGGGTGATATCATCCACGGCGGGCACCAAGCTACCACGGTAGGTTTTGGAAATGTTTTCGATCTTTATGGCGATATCAGTCATCAGCTGGCTTTGATCTTGCTAAGTTTCCTGTATACTTTTTCTTCCCTGTCGGCAATCTCAAGCAATATTTCCGCTGCCGCGAAATAGGATTCGTCTTTGCCGCTACGGCCTTTGAAAATTCTCCCTGCGATAAGGGAAAACTCACGCCACCGATCGCCGATGGATGTCATTTCTTCGGAGCATTCATTCAGCCAGTCCTGCTTTAATTCTTTTGCAGCTTCCTGTAAAAATGCAGCATAAATAAAACGGAAACCTGCACCGCCTGTCCCAATCTCCTCCAGCATGCGAACTACCTGACCGATATATCGCGAAGCTTTTTTTTCACCCAGCTTCTGGGGCCATTTTTTCATTTTTCGGGCCATATATCGAATCCCCTTAACACCAAAGAGTGGTACGGGAATGGTAAGCATCTGGCTGCTATTTTTTATGATCGACTTAATGATGGCATCTCCCAGGTCGTAATCCTGAGGGACATCCTTCATATAGTACATCCTTCCCTTCGGGGGGTAGGTTCCTTTGGCATAACGTACGCGCTTCAACTCTTCAAAACTTAGGTTCACAGGTGTTTCCATAATGGGGTCGCTGATGATATATTCATTAGCTTTTTTACCGTAAACGACCAGGTTGTGGGCGTTGAAATGAAAACGATAAGCTTCAGGAAAATAGCTCAGATGAAATACCCCCACCAGGCAACCGACAGGAATGCCTTTTTCGATAGTAGCATCAAGCGTATCCATGGCTTTTTGAGGATCTTTCGGAAATTTGTGTCGCTGGATCTTTATGCTCAGCTTTTTACATACCCTGCTAAAGATAAAACCCGGATATGGCCTGAAAGAAACCACCGGCAAGCCATTTAGCTTGTAAAAAGGGATGTATGAAAAAAACAGCCCGGAACCCAATCCGAATACCATGGGCTCGCTGAGCTTGATGCCATGGAACTTCAGAAGGTTAGAGGTCACCCCGTTCTCACAATGTGCGGACTGGTGATGATCAAATGCTATGCTGATATCTTTACTCATTCTGATCCTTCTAATGCTTTAGTGTCTGTTAATTCTGCAATGGTGACGTTAAACACATCAGCGTA
>QMPN01000165.1 GCA_003648575.1 Bacteroidota bacterium | reverse complement strand
GCTGACGAAACCCAAAATGCCGGAGAACATGTTGCTCGGCTTGATATTACTGATCTGCCGGAAGGGATGTACATCATTCGGCTGCAGGCAGGAAATGAAAGTGCCGTTGGGAAGTTGTTGATTGTACGATAATAAGCCGGCAGTTGATGGCAGGTAGCAGGATAAGGATAATGGCATTATAGAAAAGCTCTCACTCACCAATTTTTGACGAAGGAATATCTTTTTCATATCCCTTGGCAATGTGGTATGCGGCCCTGTCAAAAAACAGCATCATTCGCCGCTCCAGTTCAAGTGCCATGTATACGTCTATGGCCTTATTCCACATCCCTTGCGACAGAGCAAACTCCCAGATATACTTTCGATTCAGGCTCAATGCACTTAAGACTTCACTTAGCGCAAATCCTTCTTTTTTCCGGTCATTTCCAAGTTTCCGGTAAAAGCGCTTCATTTCTTTATCCGTATAACCACCGCCCAGCCAGTTGCCAAATTGTATGATCACATCTTTATTCCTGGCGAATGTAGTTTCCGGGTCGAATTTTACATAGGTTGGGGTTGATTTTCTTGTTGTAACATCTTCCAGCCATCGCCGGGTGATGACCTCGGCATTTTTTTCGATCAGTCCGATCAACTTATCAGAGAGGAAATCGCCCTTTTTATGAATAGCTCCCTTCTCCCCTACTGAGCGAGAGAAAGAATCAAGGATGGTCCAGTATTCATGCCTTGAGCTGATAAACTTTTTTATGGCATTAACATTTGACAGAAAGGCCATGTCAGGCATATGATCAAAGGGGAAAAAGTTTACCTCTGAGGCATCATCACCAGCCATAAGTTTTCCTCCTACCCATTCTACTTCAAAACTCAGGAATAGAAGATCTCCGTATGTTTCAGAATTTCCTGATTCAACATCTACCAGATCAACAACTTTGCCATGAATCCCTGTTTCCTCTTCCAACTCCCTTAAAGCAGCTGATTCTATACTCTCGCCTGATTCGGCAAAGCCCATTGGAAGACACCACAATCCCTTGAATGGGTCGTTTTTCCTTTTTACAAGCAAGATCTCACGCTCCTTCATCACAATGTTAGAGGCTACAGGCAAAGGATTGTCGTAATAGTAAACACCACAATTCTTGCAGTAATCTCTCTGTATCCCGCCTTCATCCTCCAATGAAAGGGGAAGGCCGCAATGCGAACAATGTATCCTATGCTTGATCATTATCGTTGACTATTAATGGGCCCGGAGCAAACAAATATAACATCATTTTTAGTGATCCTTATCAGCTGGCTATCATTCAAATCATTCTTTATGCTTGAAATGACTTTATTATGCAATTCATCGTCCGGATCGATGATTTCCGGGATGAAAAAATGGTGCTTGAAATTAAAATAACTCACCAGTGCATCTTGATCACCAATGCCAAATTCAAGGTGTCCTGTATATTTTTTCACCTTGACATTCGAAAAATCTGACTGGAGCAATTGATAACCGTTTGCATTTGAAAACCTGCTGATCAGAGATTCATATGGCAGATCGATGGTGATGATCAATCCGTGTCTTTTCAGGACACTTCTGACATACGAAGTAAATTCAGCCATATGTGGAATTGCATGGGTAATGACAATAAATACGCCATCATCCTTTAATATTCTGGATATCTGGGCGATGACCTCTGGAAAAAAGTAAAGCGCATAACTGCAGAGGATCAGATCGAAAGATCTATCCTCCATTTTTTCGATCACATGAATCCCATTGCTCAAAAAGTCGGCCCTAATACCGGCCTTTTCACATGATTGAAAATAAAACCATTCGTATTCCGGAAATCTGTCAAGCCCGGTGATCCTGGCATCAGAATGGACGCGGTCTTTTAAAGCTTCGGTAAAAAATCCAAACCCGCATCCCAGATCCAGTATTGATTTCGCCCCGCTAAGGTCGATTCCATTCAGGGCATACCCTCTTATGTTCTCTCCATCGCGAAGATGTCGAGAGATGATATCTGCTATATTCCGATGCTTTTCTGCATCTTGAAATATTGTAGCCAATGATAACTCTTCACCACTCATCCTGGATCCTAATAACGTGCTACTTTAACAATACGAATACGATCAGAACTGTCCCCAACAGTCAATACAGCAAAATATACACCTGCAGAAAGACCAGGAGCAACAAAATCAACAGTAAACGTTCCGGCTGACTTCTGCTCGTTAAGCAGTTGAGCCACCTCATTGCCGTAGATATCATATACCGACAGCCTAACATGGCCATCTGCCCCAAGTGTGTACCGTATACTTGTTTTATCCGTAAATGGATTAGGAAAATTAGAGACTCTGGCAAAAGAACTTTCTCTTGCAATATCATCAATACCAACATCATCCGGTGTGATGTAGGAATAATACACATCCTGCTCACCATTCAGGGTATTGGCCCATGCAAGGTGCGCACCACCGTCATCAGAAACCATATCGAAATAGTCACCCATTTTTTGTTGTTGCGGCCAGCCCAGGTGCGGGTCAAAAATAGCCGACATCTGTTCGTTCTCTGACCATGTTACACCCTGATCAACTGAAAAGGAATAATAAAGCACCGATTTAAACAGCCCTGCAGGGTCGGCGCGTGTATCCAGCCATATCACATCAATACGGCCATTGGGGGCTACCGACATGGTAGCAAACCACTGATGATTATATACTGATATGTCGTTATTGATACGTATCGGATCTTCGAAATTCAGCCCTCCGTCAGTACTTCTTGCAAACATCACATCGCCGGGGTCTACACTGCCATACCTGTCGACAGAAGCGCATATATACACATTGCCTCTCCCGGATCCGTCAGACCTGTCACAATCAACCCATACCTGCCCCATCAAGCCTACCGGGTTGACTTCCGGTTGTATCGACAGTTGCCCGTCGAGATCGACAGCGGTAAAATGCTCCCATACGATGGCGGAACCCGGAACCTGTGCATTGGTAGATTTGGCAAGCATAATATGAGCGAAATCACCCCTGCCAACTACATACAGTTCACCATCAGGGCCTATATTCTCTGTTCCCCAGAATGGTTCTCCCGGTATAGTGGTACAGGTCTCATATACATTTCCATCATCAGTTGATCGCGTAAAATATTCAGGCCAGCAGTAGCTGTAGGACATGGTCCAGTTCGAATAGATATTCCCTGAACCTGTTCCGCCGGTATTATCGATGCGCATCCATTGTTTATCACCTCCTTGTGCAAAAGTACCCTCATCCCACTCCACGTTTCCGGCACCGGTTTTGTATACAGTACACAAATAATCACCGGATCCATTTATAGTAAGACTATTGTAAAAGAATATCCCGTCATTATTGCAATCCAGTACCGGGTCGGAACGAAAAACGCCCGCATCGATGGATCCCGGAAATGTCCAGCTTTGTCCTGCATCAGTGGAATATGCATAACCTGCCTGCCGGAAATTGCTACTAACATTATCAAACTGCCTCCAACCGATCATGATCCGGTTCGGATCTGTCGGATCAACAGCGATGGATGGTTCGTTAGCGGCATCCCCCAAAATGTTATCACCATCTTCATCAACATTGGCCTGAATGGTAAAGATACCGGATGCCTCAAAAACATAACCCGGTGAGGTTTTCACCTCTTCAAGCGGCATGGGAACAGATTTCTCATCCGGAGCCTCATTGTGCATTTTAGAAATTGAACGATGGTCAATCTGAGCGTATATGGCAGTGCTAATAGCCAGGATAAGGATCAGAAGAAAAGCAGGTTTAATGTAGTTCATTGATTATGAATTATGGATTATGAATTATGGATGTATTGTATAATTAATTATTCGTGAAAAACTAGTGCTTCGTAAATATATATTTCGGCCTCCTTCCAGCCTTCCCAGCCCAATTTGGCTTTATCTCTTGCGCAGTGGCCCAGGAATTCTTCGAGCGACCATCCGGTTTCAGTAGCCACCTGCGGCAGGAAAGTGCCGCTGGACGATCCATTAATAATATATATACCGTGTTTGCCCAATTCTATCTCATCGACAGATGATATCTTTTTCATTGGGGTAAGAACGGAAATCTCCAATTCGATATCTTCAAATTCTTCCTTTTTTACTTTCGAAAAGCGGTGATCCCTGCTTGCTGCGGCCACCGCCATCTGCTGCACCACGCTATACAATGCGTCCTTTGGTTCAAAGTTGCCGATGCAACCCCTGAGTTCGCCGTCTTTGGTAAGGGTAATAAATGCTCCACAGGGTGATTTAAGATTCTCAGAAAAGGCCTCTGTTTTAAGTTTGGGTGTCTTCCCTTTTTCCACATACGTTTCCATGCTCAGTCGGGCGATTCCAAGCAGGTCTGACTTATCCTTTTCAGTAAGTGAAAATCTACTACCTGCAGGCATCTCATTAGCTGCAGTTACAGCAAGGGCCCAGTAGCCTACTACCCTGCTCTTGTCAGGGCTTATGCCTGCATTGCCCGAATTCAAATATTGTACCTGGTGATAAGAGTACTCAGTTCTATCTTCCGTCAGGTTTAAAAGGGTCAGCACCGAACTCCACCCGCACATGGCGGTGGAAAGGTTCGAAATGCCGGCAGCCTCATTCGTTTTCAACACTTCCAGGAACATATCTTTAGAATTCCCTGTCACTGCATCAGCAGTTTTTTGGTCTACTTCCCGGGCGTCCTTGAAATTCGGAAAATGCGAAAAGTCAGTGCTGATCACAAAGAGGTTTTTCGCTGTAAAGTACGGTTTGAGTACGGCCGCAATATCCCGGCAGGCCGACTTATCCTGCGTCCCGACCACGATGGGAATGATCTTAAAGGCTTTTTTCAAATAATACTGCAGAAATGGCAGTTGTACTTCCAGGCTGTGTTCGGTAAGGTGAGCTTCTGGCTGAAACGAAAACATATCGCTCTCAGCTATCAGTTTTTCTGCAAGTTCAATATCTACTTCAACTTCTCCAAGTGGCGTTTCATAATTCCCCTTGCTATAGATGGATGCCCCCTCGTAATGTGCTGTATGGCTGGTAGCGATCACAAAGATATGTTCATACTTCCTGTCAGGATCCAGCTGTTTATATCCTGATGCTGCCACAATGCCTGAATAGGAATAGCCGGCATGTGGAACGATGATAGCCCGGACATTTTCGTGACTTTTTTCTTTTGCCTGTTCAAAAAGCTTTTGCAGATCTGATTCAAGCACAGATTTACTACCCGAAAAGAACATCCCTGCTGCGTATGCCTTTCTGTTTCCCATGGGTTTTTCTGGCCCTTTGGATTGTCTGCCGGATGAAAATATAGACATCATGATCATGAAGCGGAAGTTAAACTTATTGTTGCTTTTTGGCCTCATCATGGCCAAGGAGTATAACAAAGATAAGAAATGTGGCAGTTCATGACAGGGCTGACAGGAGATTTGTTATATTCGTTATCGAATAAGAAGACAATTCTAAGAATACCCTCCTGAAAATGGACAGAAAAAAAAAGGTACTTTTCATTGGCGACAGCCTGACTGAGTGGTTTCAGCTGGAGAAATATTTCCCTGATGTCGGCATTATAAATGAGGGTATCGCAGGTGATACCACCTACGGAGTGCTGGAACGCCTGGATGGGATCATCGAGAACCAGGTAGATATGATCTTTCTCATGATCGGCATCAATGATGTGTTTAATAGTTTTCAGAAGGATGATATCATCGAGAACCAGGAGTTGATCATTGAACAGGTCCTCACTCATGTGAACGGTACAAAAGTCATTGTACAAAGCCTGCTGCCGGTGAATGAAACTATGCTGGGCTCACCGGGTTACCTGAATAAGCTGATCCGGTATATCAACCAAGAGCTCAAGTCCCATTGCGATGCACGTAAGCTCACTTACCTTAACCTCTTTCCTGACTTTCTGGAAGGGAAAGAAATGAAAAAGGAATATACCACTGATGGTGGGCATCTTTCACCGGCCGGTTATGACCTCTGGGCAGAGAAGATTCGGGCGTTTATCGGTTGAAGAACGAAAATCGAAGATCGAAGATCGAGGAACGAGGACAGAAGACCGAAGAGCGAAGAGCGAAAATCGAAGAACGAGGATTGAAATCATTTTCTTTCATGACTGGTATGACATTTTTCAAGTTTGCGTATTAATGGGTAAAAGGAGGAACGGAGATGAGAGCAAAATTACCTATTGAAACAGGGCAACATCTTAAACGATTTCGAAACTGGATGATGCAGAAGAGGTATGCAAATCAAACTATAAAGACTTATTCATCCATGTTGGAGGTTTTTCTGGGACACTTCTCTGAGAAGGGGGTTGAAGAAATCTGTGTAAAAGACATTGAGGAGTTCAATTATTATCATGTGATCGGAAATGGGTTTTCGGCCAGTTATCAGAACCAGATGATCAATGCTATCAAGTTGTTTTATCTGAAAATGCTTGGGATCAATTTTGAGTTTCAGAAGTTGGAGCGGCCGAGGAGAGGAAGACCATTGCCAAAAGTAATTCCGAAGGAAGTCATAAAAGAAATGTTGCAGGGCATTACAAACCTTAAACACAAGGCCGCGCTAACGTTGATCTATTCATTGGGATTACGACG
>QMPN01000164.1 GCA_003648575.1 Bacteroidota bacterium | reverse complement strand
GTCCCTGTACTGCTAAACTTAAAAAATTTCATCATGAAATACAAAAACCTCTTCTGGGGAGTGCTCCTGATTTTATTGGGGACACTTTACCTTTTAAAGCAGTTTGATGTCATATATTTTAGCTGGCGTGATATAGTAAGCTTATGGCCGCTTGTGCTTATTTTTTGGGGGGTATCTATCCTTCCGATCAAGCCTTGGTATAAGCTTATTGCTTCTTTCTCAGCAATACTGGTAATGATACTGATTGTTCATTACAATCCCGGGAAATGGCATTCAGGCTGGTTATGGATCGGCGACTGGCACAAAGGCGACCGCATAGAACTGAAGAAGAGTGAACCGCTGCTGGAATCTTCTCAATATGCTACACTGAAGTTAGAGGCTGCTGCCGGATCATACGTGATCGATGGAACATCAGAGCAGCTTGTCGATTTTCGCTACATAGGCGACTCTGCAACATATTACATGAGGACAACTGTCGATGATGACCACCAGCGTGTGCGTATCGGACCGGAGTACACCCGGAAACAGATCAGCCTCTACCAATCACATGAGGTGGAGATCAAACTAAACCCCAATATGGTTTGGGACCTGGATGTTGATGCCGGGGCAGCCGATCTCTGGTTTGACCTGACTCCATTTATACTTGATAATCTGCGTATTGATGGCGGAGCCACCTCTATTGAAATAAAACTGGGAGCCATGTCTGAAGATGTGGATGTTCATATCGAAACAGGAGTGTCATCGGTGAAGATCCTGGTTCCGAAGGAGGTTGCTTGCGAGGTCAACTCGGATTCATTCCTGGTTTCCAAGGAATTGCCGGGCTTTGATAAAGTCAGCAAGAGCACTTATGTGAGTCCCAACTTCTCCAGCGCCAGCAAGAACATCAGCATACAGTTCAACTCAGGAATATCAAGCCTGAAGGTGATTAGGTATTGAGCCTCACTCATAGAAGCGGCTTTCCCGATAAATTGAATGCTGTTGCATGTCATTTTTTCATGTTTTTCTCTCAGGTATGATTCTTGATAAGCCTTACAGTACATGGATTATAAAGATTATTATAAAATATTAGGAGTAAATAAAAAGGCTACACAGGCCGAGATCAAAAAGGCTTATCGCAAGCTGGCTATGAAGTTCCATCCTGATAAGAACCAGGGGAACACAAAGGCAGAAGATAAGTTCAAGGAGATCAGTGAGGCATACGAGGTCGTGGGTGATGCCGGGAAACGGGGTAAGTATGACCAGCTTGGGGCCAATTGGAAGCACTATGAAAAGAATGGTGCTTATGCTAACCAGGGATATGGTCATGGACAGTATGGCGGATATTCACGCAATGCCGGCGGAGGGATCGATATGGATGATATCTTCGGCGGAGGAGGATTTTCCGATTTCTTTAAAACATTTTTTGGAGGCGGCTTTGATAATCAGGGCGGCCGGACACAACCAAAGCGAAACCTGAAAGGCACAGATTATTCTACCAGGCTTACACTTACCCTGCTGGAAGCATACCAGGGTACCGAGCGCCTCATCGATATTAAAGGCGACACCATCAAGGCAAAGGTAGGAAAAGGTGTAAGGGATGGTCAACGTTTGAGGGTTAAGGGAAAAGGTGGATTCGGGGCATCCGGCGGCCAGAGTGGTGACCTGTATATACAGATTAGCATATTGCCCGATCCCAGGTTCAAGCGGGATGAGAACGACCTGTTTACAACGCTGGAAACTGAGCTGTACTCTGCTGTACTTGGTGGCAAGCAAGCCGTTGAAACACTGAAAGGACCAGTAAACATAAGCATCCCGGCAGGTACTCAGAATGGAAAGACTTTCAGGCTCAAGAATATGGGTATGCCGGAATATTCGCATGCAGGTGTTAGCGGTGACCTCTTCGTAAAGGTGAATGTTGTCGTCCCTGAAAAACTCAACTCTGAGGAAAAAGCGCTTTTCGAAAAGCTTCGCGCACTTAAATAGTACCGATAACTGATTCGTGGCATCCGTTTACTGATTCATTGCATCGAAGTGAGGAAAATATATTATTTTAGCTCATAGGAAGGGATGCCCTGATCATGTATTTCAAGGCTGAATACCTTTCCCATAAAAATGAAGAAGACCGTAGCCATATTACTCGTTGGATTACTATTGCTTACATATTCCTGTGAAACAGACCTCGAGCTAGCAAGTTACAAAGAGATTTCGATAGTTTACGGCCTTATCGATATAAGGGATACTGCACAGTATGTTCGCATCAATCGTGGATTCTCTACCAGCAACGATCCCTATAATTATACAATGATCAACGATTCGGTCAATTATTCCCAGGATGCATTCGAGGTGTTTCTTGAAGAGTATAAGGATGGTTACATGACAGGTGAACCGGTGAAGTATGAGCCTGTCGACAGGCAGAAAGAGCCCGGCTTATTCTCAAATGAATCAAACTGTGTTTACAAAACCACTGAACACATTCATAAAGATTGTGAATATAAACTTCGTGTGATTAACCGTAATACGGGGAACGAAATATGGGCTAAAAGTACTGTGCTCGGTGGAATTACTTTTGAGGAATCTTTCGACTGGGAACGGGCATTATACCGGGTCAACTATTATGCGGAACCTCTGCCTGAATATGACGGCTCATTGAATAACGAGGACCATGAGCACTATATCATGCGCTTCCTCTATTGGGAGTATGCCAACGGTGAAACGCTCCATAAATATGTGGATTGGGTTCCTGGCATGGAGCAGTTTAAGGCCATGAATGATAATGATACGACCTATCAACTTTTCGATGAATACTATGAATACCTGGCAACGCAAATACCCGTTGATCCCACTGTGAAAAGGAGGGCCAGGGGGGTTGATTATATGATCGCTCTTCCCGGCAAGGAATTGCAATCATTTATCATTGTTTATGAGCAGCCCACCAACCCGCACTTTTTCCCCGAATACACCAACGTACACAATGGGTCCGGTGTATTTGGAAGCAAGTATAAATATACCTATTTTGGACTGATGCTGAAAAGAAGGACTATCGATACAATTAGCTGGGGGAAACACCTTTATCATCATCGTTTTGTTGACTCATATGGTGATTGGCATTAATGTATATTGTAATAAAACTTTATTTACTTTTGTACTTCATTGAAAAACACCAGACAAACCAGATCCACTAAGATGAAGCTGAGAACCTCTATAAGCTACCTCCTTACCTGCCTGATCCTCGTGTTGATGATTTCCGCAGAAACCTTTGCACAAACAGGAACAATTCGTGGTTCCATTTATGAAGAAAAAACAGGTGAACCGGTCATTTTTACCAATGTTTACCTGAAGGGGACGACCATTGGTGCTGCTTCCGATGTGAATGGTTTGTACGTGATCTCAAAGATCCCGGTGGGTGAATATACGTTGATGGTGACCTATCTGGGTTATGATACGCTGTCAATGCCGGTAACGGTAAGCGCCGATGATATACAATCTATGAACCTGTTTCTTAGCCAGGCATCCGTTATCCTGGATGTTGTTAATATCTCTGCCGAACGCCAGGAGGCACGAACTGAAACAAAAACCTCCGTTAACAAGGTTACGCCCAAGGAGATTTCCAAGATCCCTTCCGTTGGCGGACAGCCTGACCTGGCCCAGTACCTGCAGGTGCTCCCGGGTGTTGTTTTTACCGGTGACCAGGGAGGCCAGCTTTATATCAGGGGTGGATCCCCGATACAGAATAAGGTTCTGCTTGATGGTATGATCATCTATAACCCTTTCCATTCCATTGGATTATTTTCAGTTTTCGATACTGATATCCTGAGGAATGCTGACGTGTACACTGGTGGCTTTGGTGCTGAATATGGCGGCAGGGTTTCATCGATCATGGATATCACCACCCGTGATGGAAACAAGAAACGATTTGCAGGAAAAGTAGGGGCCAGCACCTTCGGGGCCAAGATCATGATAGAAGGCCCTCTGTCGAAACAAAAAGAAACAGGCGGATCCAGTTCTTCATTTGTATTTTCTGCCAAGAACTCCTACCTGGAGCAGTCGTCGCAGATATTTTATAAATACATCAATGAAGACGGACTTCCGTTTAACTACCTTGACCTTTACGGGAAACTTTCATTTCATTTCGGTAACGGATCGAAGATCAACTTTTACGGGTTTAATTTCACTGACAAGGTGAATCAGTATAAATCCATTGCCGACTTCAGCTGGAAGTCAGGCGGTGGAGGTACAAATTTTGTGATCATCCCGAGTAGATCGGCCGTGATGATCGGCGGACATGCCGCTTATTCCAAGTATAAGATCTCCCTCAAGGATGACGTGAACCCTGAGCGTACCAGTGAGATCAACGGCTTTAATATGGGATTTGACTTTAACTACTTCCTGGGTCGTGACCAGCTAAAATACGGGATCGAAGTACTTGGGTTTACAACGGACTATTTCTTTGTTAACTCAGTGGGACGGACTATTCAGCAAAAGGAAAATACTACCGAGCTGGGTATGTATGTGAAATACAAGAAAACAGCAGGAAAGGTGCTGATAGAACCCAGCTTCCGCCTGCAATGGTATGCCTCACTGTCAACGATGTCGCCGGAACCCAGACTTTCATTAAAATATAATGTGACCGATAGATTTCGACTGAAATTTGCCGGGGGCTTGTATTCACAGAACCTGATCAGTGCCACCTCCGACAGGGATGTGGTGAACCTTTTCTATGGCTTCCTCTCAGGCCCCGATGACCTTCCGGATGAATTTAATGGTGAACCTGTGAAGCATAACCTGCAAAAATCAGAGCACCTGATCCTGGGTGCTGAATTTGACCTGGGCCGTTATATCACCATGAATATCGAGGGTTACTACAAGAACTTTTCACAGTTAACCAACTTGAACAGGAATAAGATCTTTGATGAGGAAAAAGCTCCCCTGGCTCCAGACCTGCTCACCAAAGATTTTATCATAGAAACAGGTGATGCTGAAGGCATCGACTTTACTTTCAAATTTGATAACAGGAGGTTTTATATCTGGGCAGTATATTCATTTGCATACGTGAACAGGTATTATGAAAACCTTTCCGGAGAGCTTGAACATTATTATCCTCATTTCGACAGGAGGCATAATGTAAACCTGCTTGGCGTATATCGCTTTGGGGGAAAGATGGATTGGGAATTTAGTGCCAGGTGGAACTTTGGTACAGGCTTCCCATTTACTCAAACCCAGGGCTACTACGAGAAGGTTAACTTTAGCGACGGCATTTACACCGATTATACAACAACCAACGGTGAGTTGGGGATACTTTATGCCGATCTCAATGCAGGGCGACTACCTACTTACCACCGACTTGATATCGACCTGAAGAAGCGTTTTCATATCAGTGAGAACACAGTTTTTGAGATTGATGTGAGTGTAGTGAATGTATATAACAGGAAAAACGTATTTTACGTTGACAGAATCACAAATGAGATCGTATATCAGTTACCGATAATGCCCAGCCTGGGAGTAAGCCTGGCATTCTAAATCTTGACCAGCCTCCGGCATCAGTTGCGCTCTGAATATTACGTACTAACCTTTATTTTTAATGCCATGAAGAACTACTTATCCGGCAGTTTATTATTTATTGCAAGTTTGCTGATCTTCAGCGGATGTACCGACACAAAAAGCACCATGAAACCACCAGTTGCAAAAAAGATCGACAAAGAGCTCATAGCTCATGATCAAACACGTATTGACCCTTACTATTGGCTCAACGACAGGGAAGACCAGGAGGTGATCACCTACCTGGAGAATGAAAATGCCTACACAAAAGCCATGATGGAGCATACCGAAGAGCTTCAGACAGAGCTTTACGATGAGATCATAGGCAGGATACAGCAAACCGATATGTCAGTCCCCTACAAACGTAACGGATACTTTTATTATTCGCGTTATGAGGAAGGGATGGAATATCCCATTTATTGCAGGAAAAAGGGGATGCTCGAGGCTGAGGAAGAGATCATGCTGAATGTAAATGAGATGGCTGAAGGATACAGCTATTTCCAGGTTGGCGGTGTCTCGGTGAGCCCCGACAATAAGATCGTTGCCTACGGGGTGGATACTGTGAGCAGGAGAAAATATACTATTTACTTCAAGAATTTGGAGACAGGCGAGATATTCAGCGATGCCATTCCGAACACAACAGGATATGCGCCCTGGGCAGCCGACAACAAAACTTTGTTTTATACACGCAAAGATGAAGTGACCCTTCGTCCTGACAAGATTTACAGGCATGTACTTGGTGAAGATGCATCGGGTGATCCCATGATCTTCCACGAAGAGGATGAAACCTTCCGTACCATGGTCACGATATCGAAATCTATGGATTATCTCATGATCGGCTCCTTCAGTACCCTATCTACTGAGTACCGTTATCTGGATGCTTCAACTCCTGAAGAGGAGTTCAAGGTTTTTCAGGAAAGGAAAGCTGACCTGGAATATTTCGTGAGCCACTACCAGGATAAGTTCTATGTCAGAACAAACCTGGATGCCAAGAATTTCAGACTAATGGAAACACCTGTTGGCAAAACCAATCTGGAAAGTTGGAAAGAAGTGATCGCTCATCGTCCGGAAGTCTTGCTTGAAGATTATGAAGTATTCAACAAGTACCTGGCTCTTCAGGAGAGGACGAACGGACTCACCGAAATCAGGATCATGAGCC
>QMPN01000163.1 GCA_003648575.1 Bacteroidota bacterium | reverse complement strand
CTCCAGGATATTTCTTGCATTGGCTTTAAGTGTTTACTCAAATATACCAATTTAACCAATTCAACTATTTCAAGCAAAATTTGCATGCCTTTCTTTTTTCACTGTTTCATTGTTTCACTGTTTCATTGTTTCACTGTTTCACTGTTTCACTGTTTCACTGTTGCACTGTTGCACTGTTTCACTGTTTCACTGTTGCACTGTTTCACTGTTACACGGTTTCACTGTTTTTTTATCCTCCGAAGCTTAAGCGAAGGAGGGCATTGTCCTTCGTTCCTCGATTTTCGATTTTCGTTCTTCGTTCCTCTGTTCCCTTCCCCCTGTCCGCTCTATGTGGAAATATCACACATAAAAAACGTTAAAATTTTCTAAAACATATCCTTAAAGGCATGTTAGTCAGGTGTATGGAGTTTTTGGCATAGGCTATGCCTATATATAGTATATAATAATTAAAACCGGAATAAAATGGAAACAAGAACTCTGATCAACAGACTCCTGGCCTTAGCGGTCTTCATAGGTTTCTTTGCCTATGCGGGTCATGGCCTGGACCCCCCGCCGGAGTTGCGGGCGCCTCTCACCGTCAAAGCTTTACTATTAGTAGATGAAGCTTATGGTGCAAGCCTCAATATTGAGGATAATCAAAACAGTATTTTGGAGAATTTTGCGGAATATGGATGGGAGGTCAGTATAGCATGCTGCACTCCGGAAGTAAATCCTTGTCCCTGGGCAGGCATGCAGGGCTGTGAGGTGATGAACCCCGACATTATGACCTACCAGCTTGATAATGCGCTGGAATGGGATGTGATCGTTGTAGTGCCTGGAGGATCGCACGCCAACTTGCTTAATTGCCCCTTTGTATTAAGTATATTGGCACAGGCCAATTCGAATAACATTCCTATTGCTGCCTGGTGCCGTGGCGTACGGGTACTGGCTGCTGCCAATGTGCTGGAAGGTATTGAGATCACCGGGCATGACGACTATATTGATGAATACCAGGCAGCAGGAGCTGTTTACCTGGGTAACTTCGAACCTCCTACCGAGGATCAGGGAATCATCACCTGCGTGAATGCCACTGAATATCGCCAGGAAATGTGTGCGATGATACGGGATGCCGTTGAAAGCAGTACGTATGTGCAGGAACGCATGAAGAAGAGAAGAGATAAGATCGATTTTAAACTCTGCCCCAACCCGATAAAAACATCATCATGCATACAATTCGATCTGGATCAGAATGCCATTGTTCATATCGCTGTGTTTAATCAGCAAGGGATCATGGTGATGGATGTTGTGAAGCAACAATTCCTGCAGGGTACGCAGCGGGTCACTTTCAGTCCTGCTTCATTACCAACTGGAATATACTACGTATATCTGTTCTGTGAAGGCAGGATGGGAATGCAGAAGTGTATGGTAATTTAAGTTCTGGGTTCTGGCTGCAGGGTGTGTTACTGGCTACTGGTTACTGGTTACTGGTTACTAGATACCCAACGCCTACTGCTTACTGCCTACCGCCTACTGCGTACACCGAAGCTTCAGCGTAGGTGTGCCGCCTGGCGCCCGGTTATGAACATCTGCTGTATTAATTTGTTATTTAACTGCTGCATATTGACTATCAGTCAAATGATGTATTATCTTTATGCAATCAATTGATCACAAATTATTCAATAATAATCAAATCCAAAAACTATGAAAATGATGACGAAGAGCCTGATGTTTGCTATTCTGATGCTTGCATCTGTTGCTATGATCGCTCAGAAGAGCGATAAAGGAGAACTAAAAGATATCATTCAGGATTACAACAATAAAATGGTGGGTGCTACCCTCAACGGTGATTATGGTAAACTCATGACTTATTATGATGAGAAAGTTATTTCCATGCCGAACTACAACCCAATGATGCGTGGCCTTGATGAAGTAATGGCACATCAGCAGGAATCTGCAGCCAAGGGAAACAAAGTAACAGCTATGAAGCTGACAACAAAGAAAGTAAGCGAGAAAGGTGATGTTGTTATTGAGATTGGATCATATACCATTACAGTTGAGATCGCAGGCATGGCTGAACCAATGTCTGACAAAGGAAAGTATATGACCATCTGGAGAAAGACGGGCAAAGATTACAGGATTCTTTATGAGATGTGGAATACCGATATAAATCCCATGTCAGCAAGCAAGAAAGGATCTGCCAAGGGAGCACCTGATGGTAAGAAAGGGAGTGATCTTCAGAACGATAAAGGAAAGACCAGGTCCGGAAAGAAACCGGCATCTACCAAAAAGGAAGAGATTTAAACATATAGCCCCGCAAAATTGCGGGGCTTTTTTATTGTTCTTTTGCTAATTTGTGAGGATCGCATCAGCATCCATCCAATAGGCACTGAATAAGCCTTCCCTGGAGCTGATAAAGAAGAAATATTTCCCGTCAGCGGTAATGTGCGGGCACATCTCATGGTGTTCAGTGTTGATGGGGTGTGGAAGTGCTTGTGATGTCCCCCAATGTCCGTTTTTGTCTTTCCGGCTGATAAACAGATCCGGCTTACCATTCACTGACCGTGAGAAGATGAGTATATCCTCTGCAGGGCTTACATATGGGGTGCACTCGCTTAGATTTGTATTGATGCACGAGTCCATCTTATATGGTTCATGGTATATGCCACCTTCCAGTTCGGAACAATAGATATTTCCTGTTGAAGCAAAATAAATATTGCCGTTTCCTGCCATGCTGAATTGCCAGTGCAGATCGAGTGTATTTACATTTCCCTCCGGTTGCTGCGGCTGACTGAGCTTCCCGCTCTTCATCTCGCTGTAATAAATATAATCCCTGTTTGCTTCCTTGTTGTAGGATGAGAAGAAAAACTTGTCACCACCGTACGACAAGCAGGGGTCGTCGGAATTGCCCAGATCGCTGTTCCTGAAAACGGGTTCCGGGGAGCTCCAGTAATTGCCATCATTTTTCGAAACCGTGATCCCTTCACTGTCCATACTCTTAAGGTACATTGATCTTCCATCTTTGCTGAATATGGGCACCGAATGCAGGTCATCGGGAATAACTCCGCGGGCAAAGCGTACAGGCACACTTCCCGGTGGTTCCTGACCAAGGTAGGTGCCGGATAATTTTTCAATAGAGTTCACCTGCCCGGATAGCAGAATGAAGCATATAGCGGATATCAGAAGCAACATCACAGTAATAAATTCAATTATTGTACCAAGTGTTGTATTGCACTGTAATTTAATCAGTTAATAGGATGATCGCTTTGTTGGTGTTCGCTGGAAAGTGTTCGCTATTGGGGTCAGATGTACGCTTGCGAACATCCGGGGTGCTCCGCCTTCGTTAACACTTCGGCAGACGCAGTGGGTGTTGAATTACTTCTTCTATCTTCTATCATCTTCGAATATCTTCCATATCCTTTCGTTTCTCGATTAAAAATCGGTTAAATCGGTTAAATCGGTTAATAGGAAATGCTTTCTAGTCAAATAAATTACTGTTTTACAAACTTTCCACTACTTATTCCATTAGCGGTAATAATGCTTACAATGTAAAATCCCTTTTCCAGGCCATTGATGTTGATCTCACCGCTTGCCTTACCGTTCTGAATGCAAGTTCCCATCATATTATAGATCCTGTATTCGGCCCCCGCCAGTTTTTCTACTCCCTTAATGTGGATCATATCACGGGCCGGGTTGGGATATATCGTAATTGAAACTTCTTCTGCAGTACCTTCATTTATAGCAAGCTCATTGTTAGGGATGATGATCTCGCCATCTAAGACTCTTTGTCTCAGTTCCAGCAGTCTGTCTCCCAGTAATTTCACTGACGAATCCGCACTGTGGTTGCTGTTTGCGAATAGAAAGGCAAGGTCCACTTCCTGTATATCGCCAGGCTTGAAAGTGAACGGGCCGCTGGAAGCCATGCCATGTGCGTCGTATCCATTAACACCTTCTCCCATTTCAGTCCACCATTTACCATTTTGATTATAACCTTCATTTGGGAGAATGCATCCTGTTCCCCAGTTCTCAGGATCACTGTCTCCAGGCCACAAGTATCTGCATTCAGGTCCGACTCCACCTGAGTTAAAATGCCCGTATCCGCCGAAGATCATATGAGTTTCATCTTTCCATAGTGCACGCATAAAATTGTAATATTCTATGCCAATGACAGGATCTCCTTGTGGTCCGCCACCACCGTCGAAAAACATGAAATATGACATGCCATGACGCTCATCATCAATGGCTCCATTCCCGAAATTCAAACCATTTATTCCCTCATCACATAGCCCTGACGGATTGTCTGTATTATCAGGATCCAGGTACGGCCCTGCCAGGAAGGTGACGGATTGTGCCGGAGGCTTATTCCCGTAACTTCCGGGTTCACCTGAACCATCTATATCATCACTGTATGCATAATAAGAATTCCCTGACACATGGCTTCCAACATAGTCATCCCATTCATATCCTAGCGCAAAATCGGTGAAAGCACCGAAGTATGCATCATGATAAGTAAGCTCAGATCTGTTGATAATATCGTAGTGTACGAAGATCGTATTATTTAGTATTGAATCTTCCGGAGCATCAAAGGCATATGCCATCCCATGGATTTCCACCAGCATTGAATCTGCCTGGGTATTTTCATGGTATTTGTCATCATTTATTATGAAATACAAGCAATGGTCCCCTCTGATGAGTGGGTAGTCTCCGGCCCAAGGATCATATATGCCGTCCGCATCCTGGTCAAAATATGGTGCTAATTGTTCTGCCATTAAACCTTCACCATTCCCAGGCCAGTTTTCAATAGGTTCGGGCATATCATACTCTTCTTTCCACCAATTATTGATATGATTGGAAACCTCTGCTTTTGTTACGTTCCACATACGGTTCCACAACTTGATATAGCTTGTGTCATATGTGCCATAATTAACAGGACCTACCTGGAAATCAGGTATATGGTTTCTGTATCGCTCTGCTGCGATATGCAATTCTCCTTCGCTATCAAATCCACCAATCCATATTGTATTGCAAAACATGGTGTGGATACCACTGCCTTTTGGGACTTCAAAATGTGGATTGTATTCTTGGATACCGGTACCGGGAAATTCATTAATACGTGAAAACTGAAAACCACTTGCGTTAAACCCGGCATTGATATTGTTGATATATAATGAATCGTAACTATGGTTGTTAATGATATCAATATATACTTCACCTTTTGCTAACTTGAAGGGATTAAAATTAAAATTCAAATATTCAATTCTTACTGTATCCCTGCCTGTACATCTTGAATAGGGAGTATATAAAAGCACTGAATCCGTAATTCTTGTTGCAATCCCTTTTGAAGTTTGGTGTTGTATGTGTACAGAGAGGTTGTTCAGACTGTCCGGAATAATGTCATTTGACCTGAAATCAATATGTACAGGAATTGCTCCGGTTGTTGTCCCTGAGTCCGGGATGCAAAGTGGATAACCCGGGTTCCATGAAACATCATATATTATCGGAATCCATTCAGAAAAGTATTCAGGATGGTTAACTTTACGGATCTTATAAAATGCGGTGTCTATTCCATTTATATATGCCGGAGCTCGGTAAAAGACCGTGTCGTTTGAAAAGTGTATACTACTATGGTTGGCCCATTTCGCTTTAACATCCATTATTTCTATTTCGTCGCCACCTGGATCATAGTCATTGCTCAATACTTCAACAGGGATGAAAATATATGCCAGGCCTGAGCCATAATCTGAGTCTCCGACAGGGCAGTCAGGGTTTTTGTTAACTGAAATCTGAACCCTGGCCTCCTCGGTATAAAGCCAGGGCTTGTTTTTATATCTCCATGTATATTCAAAAAATGTATTCCCTGCAAAAGAAGTATTTATAGTTACATGGAATTGATTATCCACAAGTGTGGCATTTCCATTATTAGGAATGGTATAGTTGAAGATTTCAATCGTATCTTCCAAAGGGTCGAGGTCATTGAAGAGTACATCCAGGATTTGCGGGATGCCTCCAGTCATCTGGAATGTATCGTTAACAGCTGTGGGGATGTCAGGGTTTTCTTCAACGATCAAATGTACCCGTGCCTCATTTGAGTAGTACTGGTTTGTGGTTTCTTTTTCTATATTTTCATAATAAAACCTATACTCTTCAGGTGTTGAATATTTCGTAGTTACTGTAACATAGGATTGATCATCTGCAATGTCAACTTCAAAAAAATTTGACGAAAATGAAACCCCGTCCACAATAAATTCATCGCCGTTTGGATCTCCATCGTTATGAAGGACGTCTAGGTCAACAACTTCTAATCTTTTTATAGAAAAAGTGTCATTGATTGCAAAGGGTACATCGGGGTTTGGCAGCACCTCAATATGTATATATGCATACTCAGACTCAAAATAATATGCGTTGTACTTTCTGTTCTTATATTTTACCTCGTCCCATCCTTCAAACCATTCCGATTGATAATATGCCAAAGTATCATCATGCCACTCTTCGCCATGGTTTGCTGAATAGACCTTGGAAATAATAATCGAATCCCCGTCGGGATCGTAGTCATTTTCAAGTACGGGAATTACAACTACTTTCTGGCTCATGACCTGTGCACTATCATCAATGGCAACAGGAAATGATTGTGCGAAAATACTGCAGCAAAGTAGCAGGAATACTGCAAAGTAAAGAAGTCTCATAACCAGGGTTATTGGTTTT
>QMPN01000162.1 GCA_003648575.1 Bacteroidota bacterium | reverse complement strand
TATTCCTGCTTATCGCAAGAAAAATAAACATACTTCCCGTATAATTTTTCCCGGCGTATTGCTTCTTTACCTGCTAATCGATGAAGCACGGAATGAGGGGCATAGTCAATTAAGTCTCCTACCTGTTCTGCATGTAAGCCGCTTGAAGAATGATTGATTAATTGAATTATGGTTTGGGTCAGGTTACCATATTTTGAAAAACGTATATCGTTATAATTCCAAAGCCCCCATGAATCGAATTTTGGAATATACAGTAAGGTATAGTACCGTCCGTTTTTATTGTAACTGGTGATGGCTCCCCATTTCTTTAACTTTCTGCGGATGGTGATCTCCGATACCATCATGCGCATTTTAAGGTCTTTAATGGTTAAAACTTTTTCGTCACCATAAATATCTGCCGGTTCAAATTCCTGAGACGTTCTCATTGATAAAGTATACTTATTTATAAACTCAAATATAATATACATTATCATTAATTGCAAGAGTAATACACCGAAAAAGCTGATATACACGAATTTTTATGATATTTTTAAAGTAAAGGAAGGACGAATGAATTTAGTATACTTTATCAATGCATTGAAAATTATATGATTGGAAAATCCAAAGGGATTTTGGAACAATAGTAATAATAGAAGTAATGAAATTGATTTCAAAGAAAGAGAGCAGAATGAAGCTATTAATGGTGTTGACTGTTGTCGCACTATTCTCTGCTGCGAAAGCCGGCGGTGATCCGGTTTATCACAATGGACGTGTGGACACACGGTTAACCGCCACGTACGGCAGTTGTTTTCAGGATGAATTCAGGCATTTTACCCTGCTGGATGCAAGCAGGTGGGATGGGATTCGATGGACGGTTGAAGGGAATATGTACGCTGGTAACCGATTATTTCGTGATGCAGATAAGACAGAATGGCCAGGTGGGGAACCCAATTACAAGCGTGAGATGCGCTTGTTTGTCGATGGCCGGAAGCTTGATGATTCAGCCATGAGGATCAGGGAGGTTGAGCACCAGTTTGATTTCCATAAGGTGTCAGGAGGGACCGGGGAGATAGAATTCCAGCGAACCGATATGGTCATTTCCTCCCTGCAATGGGTAACCGGACTGAATCTCCGAAACAAGACCAACAAAGAACAGCAGATCACCCTTGAACTCACCTGGCAAAGTTCAGTATCCATTGATGATTCTACAGCCAGGATACCCAGGTATGTCAATGACCCGGAGAAAAGACTCGTTATAAGTGGCAGGCATGAGGAGGGTTTTTTTATGACAGATTCCCGGGGGCTGGAAACTTTTATTAAGACAGACAATCCTCCCCGGGTCATTGAGGAAGAGGGTTTGATCAGGGCAGTCTGGAATATCCATATCCCGGCTAAGTCGGCACAAGCACTATCGGTGGTTACACAGGCCGGCTGGGGTTCTCTTCTGCCTGTTGATCTGGATCCGGCTATTAGTGAGTTGAATCCGCCTCGTAGATTTGTACATAAACTCCAGCTGGATATTCCATGCGATCCCCGTTTTCAGCATATGATGTTCGGGACAAAAACGACACCACTGGTGTATCAGTTTAAAGTCCCGAAATCTGGAAAATATCAGGTTGCTGTTGGTTTGATCGATACCAGTTGGAATGCGAAGGCCAACCATAGACCAGATTTTCGCTGTGAGGGTGAACGAGCGCAAACAGCTGTTCTTATGAAGGAGTGTGGATTAAAAATTGCAACTGTCCTGACATTTGAAGCTGAGGATGTCGACGGGGATGGCCTTATCGATCTATCTATGAATGGCACGGATGGTAAAACAGAAAACTCTGTTGGTTTGAGTTTTATAGACATATTTGAGCCAGGGAATGCACCCACACCTGATGAGATTTTTGCCGGTGGAATGGAGGACCTGGCCATTGCCAGTGTAAATGCATATCGCCGGGGTGAACCCTTTCAGCTTGCATTTACCAATGCATGCACGCCGGAGAAGCTTGTCCCGGAGAAAATTGTTGCAAGACAGGAGATGGAGTTCGATGCCGTTTGCCGAATGCTGGGACTGAGAACTACAACTTTAGACTGGGAAGGCCTGGAAGAACTTTGTGATGCTAAACGAAATGCACTTTACAGGACTATGCCCCAACTCGAAGGAGTTGACGCCTCCTGGAGAGGTACCTGGAGTTACATCTTTGATATTTTACGTGCGGGAACCCTTCCGAAACAAGGACAATGCAAGGATATCTGGATGGTGGCAGATCTGCTCTTCTATCGGTGGACATTTTACTGGGATACAGGCAATCATACTTATGCCCACTGGGATGCCAATGTTGCGGCCAGGACCATCTTGACTTATTTGAATGGCATACGTGAGGACGGCGGTTTGCCCTTACACTTCAATCCGGAGCACTCAATGCGGATACAACCACAATTGATGAACATACCCATCACTTTATGGGATTGTTACCTGGTGAATCGTGACCAATCACTACTTGAAGAGGCCTATCCCCTGTTGGTCAGGCACCAGGATTGGATCGATACAAAACGTAACAAATCACCAGACGGACCTCTGGCAGATATTGGCCACAACATTGATTATGGCACACCTTTACGTCATGAGTATCAAACCATCTGGGTTGATATGAATATGTTCCAGGTGAACCAGTACAGGACCATGGCAAAGATGGCTGGTGCCATTAACAAGAGCAGGGAAGAGATCGACAGGTGGAATCAGAAGGCCGACAAACTTCAGGCAGGGATTCAGCAGTATATGTGGAATAAGGAGTTGGGAACCTACAACTGTGTTGAAGCGAATTCATTAAAGCCGATTCCTACCGGGTCACCCATTGAATTCTATGGGATGACTGCTGGAGTTGTAACACAAGAGCAGGCCAGGCAGCTTGTAAAAAGGGTCACTGATCCTGAAAAGTATGCTGCGGGAGGCAAATATCCTCATCCCTTGCCCAGCGCCCCGTATGATGATCCTTCATTTGTAATCCGGGATGGCTGGGGAGGAACCATCTGGTTGATACAGCCCTATTATACGGTGCGTGGATTGTCCGATTATGGTTTTCAGGATGAAGCTGCTGATATCACCACCAACCTCTTCGATATGGTGGCAAGGGATTATCTACGTACGGGCACCATTTGGGAGCAGTACCGACCGGATAATGGACAAGGGATTCATCTGAGCCATTTTACATCATCCATAACTGTTAATGTTTCAGATATGTTGCTGCGTGGTCTGTTTGGATTTGAAAGGATAGATGATCCCAATGCTTTTATGCTTACTCCACGACCGGAAGGCAAGCATTGGCAGGGTATTACCAACTTGCTGACTGGTAACAGATGCCGTTTGGATATCCGTGTTAAGAATACAGGGAGCGGGGATGTGGCATGCAAGCTGGTTTTTCACAACCTCCCTCCGGATATTCGGTTTGTGGAACTCTATAGCGAGGATATGGAAGGATCGCAGAAGATTGCTACACTTAAGCTGCGTAAAGGAGAGGTTCAGTGCAAGCTTCCGAAGCAGAATGAGACACGGTATCGCTTCATGCTGGTGCCTTAGATCTTGCCAGCTGACCGATCCGGAGCCAAGGGTACAACTTCAAAATATAAATTCGCAAATGGAATAATCTATTACGCATACGCGGAAATGTTCAAGGCGCTTATTTCTTTTCTTTATATCAATTCAATATGTTGATATGGAAATGCGAATCGTCATTCAAATAATTATATGTATCGCATTGTTTGTTTCGTGCGATAGTGCAGATACAGAGTAGGTAAACACAGTGCCCCTTTTGGTGAAGGGCTGGTCAATTTTGACAGATGATTCTGCGTCAATTGATGCGGTCATTAACAGGGCAGATGAATTCGAGATAAACCACCTGCAATTGTCTCATCATATAATAATGGATCTCAGGCAGGTAAAGGAGCCTGAGAAAGAAAAACAGATCAATCATCTTTTAGAGAAAGCACATCAATCAGGCATCGGGGAGCTTGTCGTATGGGACCATGCCTTGTATCCATTGGACTATTACCCTGAAGAGTTTAAAACCGGACCTGAGGGGACCATTGATCTGGATAATCCCGTTTTTTGGACCTGGTTTAAGCAGGATTACCGGGATATGATCGCATTGATCCCCCAGGTGGATGGATTGATCTTAACCTTTATTGAAACGGGTGCCAGGGCCGAACGGCAATACTCACGCAGCTTGAAAAGTGAAGCCGAAAAACTGGCTCTGGTCATCAATAGTGTTGCTGATGTAGTGGTTGGAGAGTTGGATAAAAAATTATATATCAGAACGTTCTCTTATAGTGATTCAGAGTACGACGCAATTATCGGATGTATTGAACACCTGAAATATGATGAGATCATTCTGATGATGAAAGAGACGCCTCACGATTTCTTTCTTACACATCCCAATGATAAGTATGCAGGAACTATAGACCGCCCTACGATTATTGAGTTTGACATTGGCAATGAATTTAACGGACAGGGAGTCATTGCCAATACATGGCCGGAATATGTGCTAAAGAGGTGGGGTGATTTTGTGGCCCGTAAGAATATTATTGGCTATGTTGCGAGGACAGATAGAAATGGCACTACCTCGGTAATTGATAAGCCTTCGGAGATACTCCTTTATGCTCTTCAACAATATAGTAATGACACTACAGTTGCTGCAGATAAAGTATACGATGATTTTATCACTTTAGAATATGGATCAGAAGCATTGCCATATTTAAAGCCGGCATTTAAGAGCGCATTTGATATCGTTACATCTTCTCTCTACACTTTGGGAACAAATACTGCTAATCATTCAAGCCTGGATTTTGACCCTTATCCCTCCAGCTACGCCCGTCATGTATCCGGAAAATGGATAGATCCGCCGCTAGTATATGTGAAACTTAAATATCTAAATTGAATTTTTTAAACCAGGATTAATCTGGTATATGAACAAAGGCCATTCAATTGCGGCCAATTTGGTTTAACTCCGCGACGTGAATATTCTTCATGGCCCTGCTCATTGGGGAATATTCCCCACTTTTCCCTGTTTTCTGAGCTAATGGAAGGTACCTCTCCCATACACTCTCGTGTCGGTTCTCATATTTTCCTCCTTTCTATGTTACTATGCCGCTTCGATGAGCCTGTCAAGCTCTTCCCAAGCGTCTTTGTAAAAATGATGTTCATACATTTTCAATTCAATCTGATGCCCACTCTTGGTTATTCTGGCAGGCACTGCAATAAACCAATCAATAAAACTCCGGTGCTCCTGCTTCTTAAACTTGTCTTTCTTCTGGCGCATCATCACCGATATATTGTATGCAAATACGCTTAATTGCCAGAGTATGTCATTTGCCCAAAAGTCATCGGTCAGCGTGTTGCCTGCCATCGTATGCCCTTTTACCTGCTCAATCCATGTCTCGCTGGTAGAACGCTGCTTGTACAACTAATGCAGCTCAATGGAATCCACATCATACCTGCTGACATAGCATACGTACTGATAAACCGGCACTGTTTTTATCTCCCCCAGATAGGATACTTCAACATATTCCTTTACTGTACGCATTGCTTTCAGTATTCTGGTTTGTTGCCAAGAGCCTGCCTGGTAGCTGAACTCGCATATGGCAACATCTTTTGCATCTTCAACATCGGTCCAATCCTGAGCTTTCAGCAAACTTTCCAGGTTTTTGAGTTTCACTTTCACCAGATAGTCCCAAGAAAAGGATTCCAGTAAGTCAAACAAATTCCCTGAAAAGAACCCGCTGTCTGCTCTGAAAAACACTTTCCTGACATTCCCGGGAAGACTGGATTGTACTTCCTTTAAGAACTCAACAACACCGTTGGCCGTATAAGCTGACCCTGTCCTGAACCATGTGTGGTAGAGCAGTTTCATCTCGCTCACAAAAACTAGCAGAGGGTGATAGCTTTTCGCACCTTTTTTTGTCGTGTTGTACCCCTTAGCCGCACCTTCCTGACTGCCACAAACAGATTTGACGGTGGAATCAGCATCCAGAGTAATGCTTGTCAACCCGCTCTCACACAGCCACCGGGAGTTTTTTGACAACAATAACTTCTGCAGCTTGCGAGCCCCACTTTGCCCCAGGTTCTTCAACGTGGCCGATATGGCATTCTCATTTATTGCCTTATTTAGCTTCAATAATGCCTTGACCAATCCGTCCCCGCTAAAGACAGCGATCCTGTAGATCCGGTTTATCCCGCTGATCGAAGCCAGGGTGATGGCCATCATAACCTGGTTGACGCCAAACTTGGTGGCATTGTGCCACTCGGTAGGAAATGAAGTACTGATGGATCTTACTATGTTATGGCCGTTCATATATTTTGCTACGGTATTGAGACCGGAATACTTTGTGATGTTACTGCCTGGAAATGTTGCGATGAACGAATGCAAACCCAAGCTTGCTTGAGTTTTGCTGAGAGAAGATGCAACATCAACTTGTTGAAATGAGGACTTAACAACTTTAGATTGGTTCTTTAACTTTTTCTTCGTATTATTCATCTAGAAAGTGATGTTTTTTTGCTAGTATTTATTGCTTCAACACTTTGAATATAAGCAAAATACATCACTTTTTATAGTTTCTATTTTAGATATTTAAGTTAAAACACAAAGCAAGTAACTCTTAAGACAATGAGAACAAGCATTAGATTAATTTTCACTGTGGCGATGATCTCTGCAAGCATCCTTACACACTCACAAAC
>QMPN01000161.1 GCA_003648575.1 Bacteroidota bacterium | reverse complement strand
TCCCCCACGGCAGAAGCTGTATCGGAGGATCCTACCGAACAACAGGCTATTGATGAGTTCATGGCTGAGAAAAATGATCCTTATGCCAATGCACAGATCTCATTTTATATTAGCCTGGCTCTGATCCTTATCGCATTGTTCGACCTCATAATTACCCGCCTGATCAAGGCTAAGGTTCTCCATATCATGGTGATCATTATCTCTCTTGTTATCATCGGGGAAGTGGTTGTAAAAGAGGCACAGTCTCTTGGAAGGCAACAGTATTATTCACCCGACCAGCCGATCGCCTTTTCACATAAAGTACATGCCACCGACAATAAAATAGATTGCCAGTACTGTCACTTCACAGTAAATGACAGCAGGCATGCAGGTATCCCTCCTATGCAGCTTTGCCTGAACTGCCATAATGTAGTAAGGTCAGGCACGCACACAGGAGCTGAAGAGATTGCCAAGATCTATGCATCCATAGAAAGTGGGAAACCCGTGCACTGGATAAAAGTGCACAACCTCCCCGACCACGTGTATTTTAATCACGCCCAGCACGTCAAGGTGGGTAAGGTCGACTGTGAAGAATGTCATGGTGATGTAGCAGGTATGGACCGCATCATGCAGATCCATGATCTGAGTATGGGATGGTGTATCAGTTGTCACCGGAAAACAGAAGTACAATTCTTCGACAATGATTTCTACGCCCGCTATAAAGACATGCACGAAAAAGTAAAAAGCGGTGAAATTTCGAAGATTACCGTGAACAAGATCGGCGGTAACGATTGTCAGAAATGTCACTATTAGAAACCGAATAATTCATCCTGAAGGAACGATAATAACTCTCAATCAATATGAAAAAATATTGGCAAAGCATTGAAGAATACCAGGAAATAATAAGGTCGAAAGACCTGCCGGATGCTGAAATTGAACAGGAACGGATGCCTGAGTTCAATATTGACGGGCTGGAAGACAAAGATTCCAACCATACCAGTCGTCGCAGTTTCCTGAAGATGCTGGGATTCTCAGTAGGATATGCTGCCATTGCAGCAAGTTGTGAAACCCCTGTGAGGAAGGCTATATCGTATATAAGCCAGCCAGAAGAGATCATCCCGGGCCAGGCAAACTATTATGCATCTACCTTTTTCGATGGACATGATTATTGCAGCGTACTGGTTAAGACCCGGGAAGGCCGGCCGATCAAGATAGAAGGAAACACCCATTCTCTGATCACCCAGGGTGGCACCCAGGCAAGGGTACAGGCTTCAGTATTGAATCTGTATGACCTTTCACGCCTGCACGGACCAAAAAAGAATCAATCAGATATAAGCTGGGATGATATTGATACTGATGTACATCAGCAGCTAACGGCCATGGCAGCCGCCAATGAAAAAGTGGTACTGCTGACCTCCACCATCATCAGCCCCAGCACGCGCCAGCTGATCACCGAATTCACTGAGAAATATCCGAATATTGAATGGATGACCTATGATGAGGTTTCATCATCAGGGATGCTGGATGCCAACAATATTTCATTTGGCAAAAGAGCCATACCGGAATACAAATTCGACAAAGCTGAGCTTATTGTTGGTTTTAATGCTGATTTCCACGGCAACTGGCTGCTTCCGGTTAGCTTTACCAAGCAGTATTCAAAAGGCCGCAACCTGATGAACGGGCAAACAAGCATCTCCCAGCATATCCAGTACGAATCAAATATGTCGCTAACCGGCTCCAATGCCGATATCCGGGTGCCCATCAAACCTTCTGAAGAAGGCATTGTGCTGCTCAAGCTGTATAATGAGATTGCCAGGGCGGAAGGCGCAACAACATATTCAGCTCCTGCATCGAAAGTGGATGTTCATTCACTGGCACATGAGTTGTTGAAAAATAAAGGCAAATCATTGCTGGTTTCCGGCACCAACGACCTCAACATTCAGTTGATCGTAAATGGTATTAACTACCTGCTCGGCAACTACGGCCATACTATCAACCTGAACAGGTCAATCAATATCAGGCAGGGATCTGATGCAGATATGACCAGGCTGGTTGATGAGATGAATAATGGAACAGTGGCCGGTCTGATGATGTTTAATGTGAATCCTGCTTACAGCTATGTTGATCAGGAGAAATTCACTGCAGGCATAAAAAAGGTCGGGTTCACACTTTCATTTAGTGGTCAGATGGATGAATCCGCATCGCTCTGTGAATATGTATGTCCGGTAAACCATTACCTGGAATCATGGGATGATGCTGAAGCCATCACAGGCTATATCAGCACACAGCAGCCCACCATCAACCCGATCTTTAAAACCAGGCAGTTTCAATCGAGCCTCCTGAAATGGATCGGTAAAGACACCGACTACAGGAATTATATGTCGGCATATTGGGAAAATAACTTCTTCCCAAAACAATCAGAAAAATTACTTTTTGTTGACTTCTGGAACCAATCCATCCAGCATGGCATATTCAACATGGAGATAGAAGAAGCCTCACAAGCGGCATTTAATCCATCTGAGCTTAAAGCCAGAGCTGGTGCAGAGAGCGGCATCGAAATGGTGCTGTATGAAAAAGTTGGTATCGGTACCGGAGATTACGCCAACAATCCCTGGTTGCAGGAACTTCCCGACCCGGTAAGCCTGGCTACCTGGGACAACTACCTGTGTGTTGGACCTGCCTTTGCTGAAGAAAAAGGATGGGAAACCGAAGATGTTGTTTCCATCGACGGAAAGATAGAGCTCCCGGTACTTGTTCAACCCGGACAGGCCTACGGCACGGTTGCCATTGCCCTCGGGTATGGCCGCCAAAGTGAAGGAAAAGTGGCCAACGGACTCGGAAAGAATGCATACTTCCTGTGTAATACTGCCGAAGGCTATCACAATCTGTCAGGAAAAGCTGTTCAGATCGAAGCGACTGGATCAACTTATCCGCTCGCCAGAACGCAGTCACACAATACCATGGAAGGCAGGGCTATCGTCCGCGAAACAACCCTGGAACAGTGGAAAAAAGATCCCAATGCTGGGAACGAGATGCATACTAATATTGCAAATCAGAATGCAACACTCTACGATATTCCGAAGTTTGAAGGCTTCCATTGGGGCATGGCCATCAATCTGCATGCATGTACTGGTTGCAGCAACTGTGTGATTAGCTGCCAGGCTGAAAATAATGTGGCTGTCATTGGTAAAGAACAGGTTCGAAACAGGCGTATCATGCACTGGATCCGTATCGATCGCTACTACAGCGACCTGGCCGAAAACCCGGAAGTGGTTCATCAGCCCGTTATGTGCCAGCATTGTGATAATGCACCATGTGAAAATGTTTGTCCGGTAGCTGCCACACCACACAGCGATGAAGGACTCAACCAGATGATCTATAACCGCTGTATCGGAACCCGGTATTGTATGAACAACTGTCCTTACAAAGTACGCCGTTTTAACTGGTTCAACTTCCAGGACAATGATGATTTTGACTATAACATGAACAGCGAACAGGAGAAGCTGGTGCTCAACCCTGATGTTACAGTACGCTCGAGGGGTGTGGTTGAGAAATGCTCGCTTTGTGTTCAACGTATCCAGGAAAAGAAGCTGGATGCGAAAAAAGAAGGACGCGACCTGGGTGGCGATGAGGTTCAGACAGCCTGTCAGCAGTCATGTCCGGGTAATGCGATCGTATTTGGAAATATGTTAGATCCCGATAGCGAGATATCAAAGGTCTTGAAGAATCCGCGCACCTATCAGTTACTGGAGCAAATACACACCTTGCCATCGGTAAACTATGTTACGAAGATTCGTAATGTCGATCCCAAACTGAAAGCGCAGAATTATTCAAAGTATTATCCCGTTTATGGGAACCAGCAACTTACTGATGATCACGAGTCTGCCGGAAGCGGTGATGAACATCACCATTAATAAAGATTTAAAAAATCAAAGATTGAGCTATGTATAACAGCCGTATCAGAGGAGTTCTTGTTGAAGGGAACAAGAGTTATCATCAAATCACAGAGGATGTTTTAAAACCCCTTGAGGCGAAGAGGCCTCCCACATGGTGGTATATTGCCATCTTCGTATCCATTGCTATGATCATTTTTGGACTATGGGCGATGTATACTACTGTTTCAATAGGGATCGGTACCTGGGGGGTAAACAACAATGTAGCCTGGGGATTTGGTATCATCAATTTTGTATGGTGGATCGGGATCGGCCACGCCGGTACTGCTTTTTCCATATTCCTGCTTATCCTCCGACAAAAATGGCGTACTTCCATCAACAGGGCTGCTGAAGCTATGACGGTGGTGGCGGTAATTTGTGCGGGTCTCTTTCCCATGTTGCATATGGGCAGGATCTGGAATGCTTTCTTCATCCTTCCTTACTGGAACACGCGCGGGCCATTGTGGGATAACTTCAACTCTCCCCTGTTCTGGGATGTGGTAGCTATCAGCACTTACCTGATGGCATCTGCTGTATTCTGGTATATCGGGATGATCCCTGATTTCGCAACTATCCGTGAGAAGACTACCTCCAAGGTCAAGAAAGCCGTTTATGGTGCCCTTAGCTTTGGCTGGGTAGGGACCGCCAGGGGCTGGCTGCGCTTTGAAACAGCCGCTTTGATGATCGGTGGACTGGCAGCACCATTGGTAGTTTCCGTTCACTCAATTGTGGCCATGGACTTTGCCACATCAGTAATCCCCGGATGGCATACCACCATCTTCCCTCCATACTTTGTTGTTGGGGCGATTTTCTCAGGTTTCGGGATGGTGCTTACGCTGATGATTATCGTACGCCGGGTATTTAAATACCAGGAATATGTAACCAAAGGACACCTGGATGCCATTGCACGAATTCTGACATTTATCAGTCTGATCATGGCAACGGCCTACTCCACCGAGTTCTTTGTTGCCTGGTACTCAGGGGCTGAATATGAGATGTTCACCTTCATGAAGAACCGTGTAACAGGAGAATACACTATTGCTTTCTGGACTATGATCACCTGCAATGCCATTATTCCGCAGCTGTTCTGGTTCAAAAAGATCAGGACAAACATCACGATTGTTTTTATCATCTCCATATTTATAAACATCGGAATGTGGTTCGAACGCTATGTAATTGTAGTTACATCCTTATCGAAAGACTTCCTGCCTTCCAGCTGGGCATCATATACTGCTTCAACTGTAGAAGTAGCCATTTTCATCGGCACACTTGGTATCTTCATATTTGGAGTACTCTTATTCTTCAGGTATATCCCGATGATTGCCATCAGCGAAATAAAAGGAATCAATAAAGAAACCAGTTGGACAAATAATGACAATGATGAGTAAGACTAATATTATCGGCGTATATGATGACCCGGATGTGCTGGTCAGCGCCATCAAAAAAGTAAAAGAAAGCGGGATCAAGATCAAAAATGTATTCTCGCCTTTCCCCATACATGAGGTATTTGAGGTGTTGGGATTAAAAACCCGTATTCCTTACATGACATTCATGTATGGAGTATTCGGTGTTTTGATCACCTATGCTTTCCTGTACTGGACATCCGTCATAAGCTATCCCCTGAAGTTTGGTGGCAAGCCTCTGAATTCATTATCGTTCATTATCATTCTGTTCGTAATGACGATCAATATTGCCACCTTTCTGACTTTCATGACTTTTTTCATCCGTCAGAAGCTCGGACCCGGGAAAAAAGTAGTTATGATCGAACCGGCATCTGTTGACGATAAGTTTGTTATCACCGTGGAAAAGGATAAAGACATGACTGCGGAAGAAGCCGGGAAGATCAAAAAAATACTGCAAGAAGCAGGCGCCATTGATGTAAAGGAAAAAGAGGAGCCCGAAGGTTATATAACTGAAGAAAACGACTAACACCTGATTGCTATGATAAAGTTATCTATTAGATTATTTATTGTCGTGTTGATGACATCGCTATTGTTTACTTCCTGTAATCACGAAAGGAACCATCCCGGTTATGCATACATGCCCGACATGTATTATTCGGAGCCCTATGATGCATATACGGAGAATCCTGTTTTTGCAGATAGTATTACAAACCAGCTTCCGCCTGAAGGGAGTATCGCCATCGGGCAAACCCCCTATCCCTACAAGGCCAAATCATTTGATGATCAGCAGCTGGCAGGCCTTGAGCTGAGCAATCCCATCGTGCCGGATGACGAGAACCTGGCCATCGGGAAGGAGCAATTCAGGATATACTGCAGCAACTGTCACGGCGTACTTGGCAAAGGCGATGGCTTCCTGTATACCAGTAAGAAATTCACAGCCAAGCCTACTTCACTGGTTGAAGAATATGTTCTGTCAAAACCTGACGGGGAGATCTATCATATCATCACCACCGGCTCATTGTCGGGACTGATGGGTGCCCATGGTGCACAGATAAAAGCAGATCATCGATGGATGGTTATTAATTATATGAGAAGCTTAGCAAAATAATTTAAGCATAATCCGGTCACGAAAAGGAAACGTAAAAACACAGACGATGGAGAAAAAAATACAAATTTCGTCAACATTTAAGATCATAAGCCTTGTTTTAATTGCCATTGGTATTGCGTCCTTAACCTATGGATTTATTACCGATCCTGTTAAAACATGGGCAAATTATCTGATGAACAATTATTATTTCCTCTCCCTGGGTATTGGGATCACCTTCTTTGGAGCTCTCCAATACATCACACATTCAGGATGGGCAGTAGGGTTCAACCGGATATACCAGGCTATGGGAAATATCATCCCCGTTATTGCCATCCTCATGATCCCCATCCTGATCTTTGGGATGCAGGATCTGTACCATTGGTCACATGAAGG
>QMPN01000160.1 GCA_003648575.1 Bacteroidota bacterium | reverse complement strand
GAAGTGCATGACCTGATGGATTGTATTACCTACGGCGGCCCCTGGGAGGTTGAAGAATTTGGCGTGCCGGAGATCGATGATGATAATATTATTATTACCTCCTCCAACTATGGTGCGAGCAATGGCTCTGTCACAGACATCGTGATAAACTCCACCTTTACGATAGAGGAATACACCTGGGCCGATGACCAGGGAAGTGTGGTTGGCAGCGATCTTGACCTTATCGGGGTACCCACCGGGTATTATACCCTGGAAGTTGTTGATGAGAATACCTGTACGGCACTTGCAGGCCCTTATTTTGTCGGGGAGATAGGCGGGCCGCTTACAACAAATCCAAGTGCCAATCCAACTGTCATATGCAGTGGCGATGCTGTTACCCTGTCTCCCGGTGCCGGTGGTGGTTCAGGCAGCTATGATTATATCTGGACTTCAACACCTGAAGGCTTTAATTCTACCCTCGAAACCCCGGTGGTAACACCAACTGAAAATACAACATATCACCTTCAGATATTTGATGGATATATCTTTGCCGAGGGAGATGTGCAGGTAACTGTTCATCCCTTACCGGTACCCGATGCCGGCGAAGATCAGAGTATTCCGCATGGGATATATACTTTCCTCGAGGGCTCGGCCAACACAGGCAGCGGCGATTACCTGTATTATTGGTCACCGGTGGAGAAACTGGTGGATGCGGCAACGCAAAACCCGCAAACAACCAACCTTTATGAAACAACACCATTCTTCCTCACAGTAGAGGATGAGCAAACCGGTTGCGCAGCTGCTGATCCCGATCAGGTGATCGTGGAGGTAACAGGTGGTTTCCTGTCTACTAATCCCAGCTCATTTCCGGATTCAGTTTTCTGCATTGGTGAAACATTCTGGTTACATGCCAATGCCGGTGGGGGATCAGGCGATTATACCTATATATGGACATCCGAACCTGAAATGACCTTGCCCACAACAGAATCCTTTAGCCTGACGCTTTACGAAGAAAATACCTATTATTTCTACGTGCTGGTTAATGATGGTTACAACGAAACCTTCGGGTATGTGACGGTGACTGTCGATCCGGCTCCGATCATTGAACTGGGTGATGAAGTGCAGTTTGTTTGCGTTCATGAAACCATCACCCTTGATGCAGGAAACGAAGGTGCATCATACCTCTGGTCGAATGGCGATACCAACAGGTATACAACGCTTGGCACCACCGGACTCGGGTACGATCCGCAGTACATTTCAGTGAATGTGATGAATGCAGAAGGCTGCCAGGCAGATACCGGCATCACCGTGATCTTTGATTATGATTATTGTGTTGGTATTGGTGAGAACCCTAACAGCGTTGACCTGCAGGTTTATCCCAATCCTACTACAGGAACCGTAAATATCTATATCGGGGGTGTGTCGGATGAGATGGAAGTGCATGTGCGAAGCGCCATGGGAACAAGCCTGGACGATCATAAATACATGCCCGACGCAAACGGGATCATTGCTGAAACCCTGGATCTGTCAGATCAGCCTCCGGGAATATATTTCCTCATAATCAGAGGAAAAAATGTTTACCATACAGAGAAGATTTTAATTCAATAATTAATTGAAAGATAGAATTGATGAAGGCCCAAAGCAGACTAATTATCCTGATTTTACTCTTAGCTACATTGCCCTTTCAAGGCATCCAGGCACAAAATCCCTTCCCGGACCATACCAACTGTAAGCGTGATATGAAGGAAGCCGGGTTATGGTATTTCGGCGTATTTGCCGGAGTGAACTTTAATTCGGGAGATGCTGTTGCAGAGACTTCTCAGCCTGACGGGTTTCAGACCCCTATCAGCCCGGCAGTGATCTCCGACAGTGCAGGAAACCTGATGTTTATGACCAACGGCAAGCAGATTTTCAACAGAAACTTTGAGCTCATGAAGGATGGTCTTTACGGTCATTATTCCTGTACACAGCCTGCCATCGTCGTCCCTAAGCCGGGTGATCCGCTCAAATTCTATATTTTTACTTCAGATTCGTACCGTAACATTAACGGGGATAAAGGACTTAATTATACCTATGTGGGGTTTAGCAGTTCTGAAAGCCTGGGTTCCGTCGCCAGCCTGAATACCAATCTGATCCCTGACGGCATGGACGGCAGGCTTACTGCAGTAAAACATGCCAATGGAAATGATTTCTGGTTGATATCCCACCGATGGGGATCAAATGAATTCTGTGCTTTCCGGGTAACATCAGGAGGTGTTAACACTAATTATGTGTCAAGTACTGCCGGTTCCGTACATAGTGGTGATAATAATCTGCTGGGGTTTATGAAAGCTTCCCCGGATGGATCTCGCCTCGCAGTATCCCTCTACGCCAGCGAGATGGTGGAATTTTTTGATTTCAATACAGAAACGGGCAAAGTTACAGCCGCTATCACGTCACCGGCATCTTATCAGGGGGCTTACGGGCTTGAGTTCTCACCTGATAATTCAAAAGTATATTTGTCGACCCTGGACTATGCTAACATCATTCCGGCATTTCCATCGGAATTGTACCAGTTCGACCTGAACTCTTCTGATATTTTCGGGACTGCAACATTGGTTCATACTTCAACAGATGCTTTCAGGTACGCAGGCCTGCAGCTGGGCATCGATGGCAGGATCTACCTGGCAAAAAGTATCAATGCCTCTGCACATTCTGATAATCTGAGTGTGATCTATAACCCGAACCGTGCAGGGATGGCATGCAACTATAACAGGCTGGATGGCGTTTCTGATGTTGATTTCTATCTCGGAGGGAAGGAAAGTTATTGGGGATTGCCAAATGTGGTGCAGGCTTTCGTCGACTGGCCGCACTTTACCTATGACAGCATTTGTATTAATGACCTGACATCTTTTAATATTACCAATAAGGCCGGCATTGATGATGCAACATGGGATTTCAAAGATCCTCAGGGAACTTCATCGACAGCGAACTACCTGCAGCCGACACATGCTTTTTCTGATGAAGGCCAGTACCAGGTGTCAGTTACCGAATCATATGAAGGAGTTGATTATACCTATACCGAGTCAGTTACTGTGTATCCCTTGCCCGATGTGACATTTGGTGTGGATACGATATATATTTTTGAAGGTGATGCTGCCCGCCTGAGTGTTGGCGACCAATGGGCAAGCTATCTCTGGAGTACAGGTTCCACCGCCAGTGAGATCTATGTGACGGAAACCGGCGAATACTGGGTGGAAGTCCAGAATACCCACTGTTGCTTTAATACCGACACTGTGATTGTGGTTCTTTATGCACTCTATGTTCCAAATGCATTCAAGCCTTCCAGTACCATCAACAATGAGTTTAAACCTGTGGTCCCGTACAATGCCATTCAGGATTACCGTTTGCAGATATTCGACCGCTGGGGACAAATGGTCTTTGAATCAAGAGACCTCGGTACCGGCTGGGACGGAGAGATCAGGAATCAGCCGGCCCCGTTTGGCGTTTATGCCTGGAGGATCGACTACAGTACAGTAAGCGATGACGGCACCAGGCCGGTAAAAACAGCCGGCACCGTAATGCTTCTAAGGTAATATCAAATTTCTAATTTCTGATTTCTGCTATCTGATCTCTGATTTCTGATTTCATTTAGTCTTCAACGCACCTAACAGCATGCCCATACTCCTTACTATAATTAGTATGGTTGATCTGGCTGTGGTCAGTGTCGAAGGAGCGGGCCTTTGCGTTATAGGTTGTTGACTGGGTAGCTGTCCAGAAAGCAGTCCCCAGTCCGCCAAGGATGAAATTGCCGCTAGAGCTGCGGTTGCCTCCCATAAGAGCATCAAAGCCGGTGCTTCCGCCATACTTCAGCATATTGCCTTCAACGGTTCCCTGCCAGCCTGATGTGGCAGTGGCCTGTTCCTCAGGCATGCCCAGGGCTATCTCGAGGGTTTCCCACTCCTGCAGAGATGGTAAATGCCAACCATCAGGACAGATGCCCGGGCTGTTATTTTTAGCATACTGCATCATTTCATCCCATTGATACAATCCTCCGTAAGTGTTACATTCGGTCTCTTCATCATTAAAGCAGTATTTTTCAATGGTACTGTTATCGCTCATATCCTGGCTGCCGTCGATACGGTCGCCTATATTCAGGTTTTGGGCCATCCAGCATTGATCGACGATCTGTACAGATCCATAGGTCTTCCCATCCCTGGCATCGGTAAAGTCATCACCGCAGCTGAACGACTGCGAGCCGGTAGTAAAACTCCACAGCGGGCCCGTGCTTGAATTGTCATGGTCGTCATGTGCAGTTATCTTCCAGTAGTATGTTGTCTCATATGCCAGTGTTCCGGGATCGTATGAGTTTTCAGTTTTTCCTTCAGACACCAGGGGTGGGTCCTGGCTGGTGCCGAAATAAACATCAAAAGTTAATGGATCTGCCTCAGGGTCGGAGCCTGTCCACTGTAACTGCACAATAATAATAATGTCTGTACCACCATCCTCCGGGTTTGGGTTAGCAGGGGCATCAGGTGCTTCGTTACCATTGGCAGTAACCGTTACCTGCTGTGTAGTGGCAGAGGTCAGGCCGCCACCATCTTTTACCTGCAGCCTGATCGTATATGTCCCTTCTGTGTCATATGTCACAGTGGCTGTTTTAACAGTTGTAAATTCTGTTTCCCAGGTGCCGTCATCATTTCCGTCCCAACGTACAAGCAATTCATTGGCAGGTGTTTCCTGATCGGTGCTTCCCGATGCATCCAGATTGAAAGCTGTTTGTGTATTCCCTGATCCGGGGTCTACGGTGAATGATGCAACGGGTGCGTTATTTACGGGGGTGTCATCGCCTTCATCCTTTTTACACGAAGTGATGATAATTACGGGAATGGCCAGGATGGCGAGCATGAGAAATATCCTTTTGTTCATGATATTAAATATTAGTGAAGGGGCAAATTTAGTTAATATTCGCCAAACTGATCAATGTCCGGGAAACTCCTGTTGGGCTGACATGTCAGGAATAATATCCATTTATAAATCATTTATTATCTTTGCGGCATTCATCCCTGGCGGGCAGGATATTGGATGAGCAGGCCATATCACCTATAACTTATAATATTTTGAAAAAGCTAATTCGTTTTTCCGTTCTTATCATTTTTGTGCTGTTTACATGTACGGGAGTGAGGGCACAGCTTGTAGTATCGGGTAACCTTACACCTGAGCAATTGGTAACACAGATACTTGTTGGTGGCGGGATACAGGTTTCCAATGTAACCTCACAGGGAAACAACTTCATGAGAGGTTCATTTTCAAACGGGCATGCGACCAACCTTGGCCTTGATGAAGGTGTTGTGCTTTCTTCAGGAAACACCCATCAGGTGCCGAATGTAGCTTCCTATCAAGCTAGCACAGGGTACTCCCTGCCGGGAGATCCTACTCTGAACACTATTAGTTTAGGAACTACTCACGATGCATCGATACTGGAGTTTGATTTCATCCCAACTGCTGATACGCTCAATTTTCGATATGTGTTTGGTTCTGAAGAATATCCGGAATATGTCGGTACTCAATTTAATGATGCTTTCGCTTTCTTTGTAAATGGGCCGAAACCAAATGGCCTGGGTCAATATGTCGATTACAATATTGCATTGATTCCAGGTACAAATCTCCCTGTAACTATTAATAACGTCAATGCGGGTTCATATTCACAATACTATGTAAATAATAACGGTGGAACAACAATAGTATTTGATGGCTTTACTACAGTGCTTACCGCAACGCTGGTAGTTATTCCTTGCCAGCAGTACCATATTAAACTGGTAGTTGCTGATGTTGCTGACTACATATATGACTCTGGCGTATTTCTCGAAGCCAATTCGTTTTCCAGCACCGGGCCGAGCACAAATCTCGGGTATTCAAATTCATCGATATGGTTTGGTGGCGCCGTGGAGGCTTGTAATGATGCCCAGTTAACCTTTGAGCTTGATGAACTAAGGATGGAAGACTATTATATTGTGCGGCAGCAAACGCTTGGAACAGCCGAACTGGATGTGGATTATGGCCTTTCCCCGGCCGATGATACACTATGGATCCCTGCCGGGAGCTTATCTGTTACACTCAACATGTTCCCTTATTCTGATGACCTCATTGAAGGGACGGAAACTGCCGAATTTATCTTTGAATTCGCAGAAGGTTGTGATCCGACTGCAGACACAACCACGATCGATATATTCGATAATACAACTTCCATTCCGTATTTTGGGCTGCAGAATGAATTCTGCCGGAATAATGCCCCTGTTGTGCTTTCAGGAACTCCCCCGGGAGGTGTGTTTTCCGGCCCCGGGATGGTTGCGGATACATTTTATCCGTCCCTCGCGAACAATGGCCTGAATGAGATCTACTATACGGCTTTTTATATTGACGAGAATCTCTTCGGAACAGACACTATCTGTATCAATGATGTTATGAATGAGGTTTGGGTATATGGAAACCCGGATATTTTTGCAGGCCCCGATGCAATCATTGCAGAAGGCCAGACGCATACACCTGGAGCATCCGCAGATAATTATGAATTTATTGAATGGACTACCTCCGGTACGGGTACCTTCAGCGACAATAGCATTGAGACCCCGGTATACACACCATCCATGGCTGATATTTCCGCCGGCTCCGTAACATTGTATTTATATGGTGAAGCACACAATCCCTGCGAAGGCGATTCCACTGATGCCATGCTCCTGTCAATAGTGTCGGGGACAACAGCACTCGCCGGGGAAGATGATGCCATCTGTGAAGGCATGCAATACCAGCTTTATGGAAATGCACTTTTTTACACCAGCCTTGAGTGGACCGGCTCAGGGGATGGT
>QMPN01000159.1 GCA_003648575.1 Bacteroidota bacterium | reverse complement strand
TTCAAGATCTAACTGATCCCGGAGGTTTTTGATCTCCGGGTTTTTTTCTGTCATCTTTTTGTAGATCTCGTCGGGGAAGTAAGCTTTATCCTGTTGCTCCTTAATGTCGGCTAAAACGATATTCAGGGTGATGAAGTCGTTATTCAGTTTCTCTCTCAGAAAACCGGTGATATCAGGCAGTAAGTCCCTGATCTCACGTTCCAGTACCTTGCTGTCGGCTGTGATATCTATAGCATAATTCTCCTTTAAAACCGGGCTCTTTGCCGTCAGGCTGCTGAGAAGGTTTTGTGAGTGCTTGCATAAGCCCGAAATGCCTTCTTTCCATATGGCATTCAGCTGTTCCTGGCTGAACTCCGATTTGTTCTTTTGCTCAGGTGTTTTCTCTACGCTCTGCTTTTCTTTGTCGCCATTCAGGACTTTTGAAGCATTTTTAATGCTGAGGTGGCTGATGAGGGCATCGTCAGCGTCATCATATTTTTTTTCAGGCTCCTCGACTTTCGGAGGTGCAGGTATTTCAACTTTCGGCTCCGGCTCTACTGCTTTCTTTTCAGCCATTGGGGCTGCGGGTGCAGCAGCTTTGCTGTCAGGGGAAGGGAGCGCTGGACTCTTTTTTTTATCAGGATCGGGCCTGTCGGATGGAAAGCCCTTTAATGCACACATCTGCAGCAGAGAGAGCTCCAGATTGAGCCTCTTATTGTTGCTGTGCTTGTATTCTACATCGCACTGGTTGATAATAGCCAATGCCTGTAAAAGGAAGTCAGTTTCACAATGTCCCGACTGGTCGAGATATTTCTTTTTGAGGTTTTCACTTACCTCAAGCAAATTAGCTGTTGCCGGGTCGCGGCATACGAGGAGGTTTCTGAGGTGTTCTCCCAGGCCAATGATGAAATGCTGCCCGTCGAAGCCATTATCGATGATCTCATTGATGATCAGCAGGGTGTTCGATGCATCGCCCCTGAGGATATGTTGTACAATCTTGAAATAATAATCGTAATCGAGTACGTTGAGGTTTTGTATTACCTTTTCGTAGGTTAGATCATTGCCGGCAAAACTTACCAGCTGATCGAAGATCGAGAGGGCATCCCGCAGGGCGCCATCAGCTTTTTGTGCGATGATATGCAAGGCATCTTCACTGGCAGTAACATTTTCGCTTTCTGCTACAAAATGTAAGTGCTTGCTGATGTCATCAACGGTGATCCTCTTAAAATCAAAGATCTGGCACCTGGACAGGATGGTGGGGATGATCTTGTGTTTCTCAGTAGTGGCCAGGATAAATTTGGCATATGCCGGTGGCTCTTCCAGGGTCTTCAGAAAGGCGTTGAAAGCCTGTTGCGACAGCATATGAACCTCATCGATGATATATACCTTGAATTGTCCAACCTGTGGCGGCACACGCACCTGGTCGACCAGGTTTCTGATATCCTCAACAGAGTTATTCGAAGCTGCATCCAACTCATGGATATTGAATGAAGCCGACTCATTGAAAGAGGTACAGGACTCACACTTATTACAGGCTTCGATCTTATCGCTCAGGTTCAGGCAGTTGATGGTCTTGGCAAGGATCCTGGCACAGGTCGTTTTCCCAACACCCCTGGGGCCACAAAACAAGAATGCCTGTGCCAGGTGCTGGTTACGGATTGCATTCTTGAGCGTGCTGGTGATGGATTTTTGCCCAACAACGGTATCGAAGGTTACCGGTCTGTACTTGCGGGCAGAAACAACGAAATTTTCCATATGCAGATGCTTGATTTAGGGAATCAAAAGTACAAAAAAATCTGGTGAGAAATAGTATTAGGTACAAAGTACAAGGTATTAAGTATGCCGTAATTCTGAAACCATATATGAATCCCACCCCAGCACCCCAGCACCCAGTACCTGGTATCTGGTACCTTGTACCTTGTACTTTGTACCTAATACTTTGTACTATAATGATATCTTTGCATTCATGATCTTCGTCTACACCCCACAGCCTACCCCACGAATAAGGTATGTATTCAAACTTATCATCGCAGGTTTGCTGAAGGATGAAGTCGAATTCACTTCACGGCCTGAGGAGTTCGACGCCTACGAGGGACCAAAGATCAATTATTCAAAAGACCCCGGGCATGGTGAACTGTTCATGGAAGCTCATGGCCTGCTCAATGAGAAAGATATACAAACCCAGGAATTGAACTTCATCGAGGATGCAGACCCGCTTGCCTTTTTCCCTGTATACAACAAGAGTTCAGCCATGAATTTTGATGCTTTTGCAGCATCATTTTACCTGGTCACACGCTATGAGGAATACCTGCCATTTGTACGTGATGAATACGGACGCTTCCAGGCCAGGGAAAGCATTGCCTGGAAGATGGACTTCCTGGATAAACCGCTGGTGAACATGTGGGCCGAAAAAATAGCGGAGCTGATCAAAGAAAAATGGCCTTCCTGGTCTCCGGGGAGGAAGGAATACCGCTTTGTTCCTACCATCGATATAAATGCTGCATGGAAGTACAAACGCAAAGGTTTTTTCAGGACTTCCGCTGCTGTGGCTGATACCCTGCTGAATGGCAATCTTAAACAGACCATCGAAAGGATCAAGGTGGTGAATGCCAGCAGGCCCGATCCCTTCGATACTTATGAAGAACAGCTATCAATCCATAAGGAATATGATCTTCAAACCATTTATTTTATCCTGTTTGCCGAATATGATAACAACGACAGGAATATACCTGTAAACAATCGTCATTTCATCACCCTGATCAAGGGTCTGGCCGATTATTGCCGCATTGGGATACATACCTCTTATGCTTCACTGAAGGCCAATGATAAGCTTGACCAGGAATTTGCCAGGCTCTCGGCAGTGCTGAACAAGGATGTGAATATGACGAGGCAACATTTTCATGTGCTCAATATGCCGGTAACCTACAGGAATTTTGTGAACAGAGATGTTGAAAATGACTATTCTATGGGCTATGCTGTAATTCCGGGCTTCCGGGCCGGAATATGTGACCCATTCTACTTTTATGATCTGGATTTTGAAGTGGAAACAAACATGATGGTGTGGCCATATGCTATCGTCGATAAAGCAATGGAACTGGGTTACGACCTGGAACGTACATTCAAACCCATTATCGAGCGTGTAAAAGCCCTGAACGGAACTCTTATCACCCTCTGGAACAATGAGTCACTGAAGAAGGATCTGTCAGCAAGTGCCGGCCTGAATGATTATGAAGCCATGATCCGTATGGCACTGCCTTAAATAATCAATATATTTGCTTAGATTTCTATCAGCATGATAAAAAGCCTGTATCTATATTCGAGGTATTTCTTTAATACGGCATTGTCCGGAAGGATCATTTATTTACGCAAAGATTTTTACAGGTATTACCTGAAGAGAAACCGCTACTTTTCCGGGCAGCACCTGGAGCAAAGGCAACGGAAACTGGCCACCGCCCGTTCGGTAAACTGGCTTCTCAGGGCTCAGCAAGCCACCGGCGATGATGGAATTGGCTCATTTCACCTCGTGAACGAGTGGTCATCATCCTATCCGGAAACCACCGGGTATATCATCCCGACATTACTGCAGTACGCTTCCGAAAAATACGATACCAATATTAAAGAAGCGGCGGTCAGGGCTGCCGACTGGCTGGTAGAGATACAACGTCCTCCGGGAGGATGGCAGGGGGGGCGCGTGAATGAAAACAGAGCACCCATCGTTTTCAATACAGCTCAGATCATAAGAGGACTGATCTCTGTTTACCAAGTGACAAAGAATTCGAAGTACCTGGATAGTGCAGTGAAGGCAGGCGACTGGCTATGCAACACACAGGACAAAGAGGGCACCTGGACACGCCATGCGCTTATGAACAGGGCCAGGGTGTACGACAGCTATGTGGACTTCCCCTTGCTGATGCTGCATAAAGAAACCAGGGTTGAAAAGTACAGGGACTGTGCCATCCGAAACCTGAACTGGATCGTGGATCAAAAACAACATGAGAACGGATGGTTCGAAGATTGTGACAATACAATAAAAAGAAACCATAAACCCATCTTGCATACTATCGCATATACTATCGACGGTTTGCTCGATTGTGGGATATACCTTGATGAAAGGAAATTTGTGGAATCTGCGCGTATGGCTGCCGATATTCTGAAAGATAAGTTCGAGCAAGCGGGCTTCCTGCACGGACGCTACAACAGTGATTGGAAGGGAAGTGAACATATGATCCTGACGGGATGCGCGCAGATGTCGATCATATGGCAGAAAATGGCTCATTATTCCGGCAACCGGCAATATGCTGAGACGGCCTACAAGATGAACTCCCTGCTGATCAAGCTACAGACACGAGGAATACGTAAAGAATCGATCAATACCCTGGGGGCCCTCAATGGCTCATTCCCTCTCTGGGGCAAGTACGAGCCTTTTGCATATCCCAACTGGGCCACAAAATATTTTGCTGACGCGATGATGCTGGAGGAAAACCAATAATTTTATTCTTCAGGTGAAAGAAATACTGGCATACAAACTTCAAAGCGCGTTTCACGAATACAAGGATAATGCTGCTCTCCGGATAGGGGATGACGTCCTTAGCTATGGTGAACTGCACCAGATGGCAAATGCCATTGCAAATGATATCACAGCTGGCTTTCCGGATGATAAGAGCCCGGTGGCCATACTGGGAGCGAAAAGTTTTATGACCTATGCAGGCATTTGCGGTGCACTGCTGGCATCCAGGGCCTATATGCCCCTGAATCTCAAATTTCCCGATTCAAGGAATGAAAAGATGATGCAATTGTCGGGTGCAAAGATCATTGTTGCCGATGTAGAAGCTAAACAGGCCCTGGAGAGATTAGGAGAAAATTATAAGATCATCTCAGAGGTAGATGGAGCAAACTCCACAAATATTCCCCTGGCCGTAGTTCCGGAGGATACAGCATATCTGCTCTTCACATCAGGGACCACCGGAACCCCCAAAGGCGTTCCCGTATCGAACAGGAATGTATGTGCCTACCTGGATCATGTGTCGAAGCAATGGCAAATAAAGGAGAATGACAGGCTTTCACAGACCTTCGACCTTACCTTTGACCTGAGTGTTCACGATATGTTTTTATGTTGGATCTCAGGGGCATGCCTGTGCATCCCTGAGGATGATTCCCCATTTAAACTGGCATCCTATATCAGGGAACAGGAGATTAGTGTCTGGTTCTCGGTGCCATCGGCTGCTGTGCTGATGGACAGGATGCGACTGCTGAAAGAAGATAAATTTAAAGGCATCCGTCTGAGCTTTTTCTGCGGGGAACCCTTCCCGGCTGCAATAGCTGAAAAATGGCAGGCTGCCGTTGGTGGCAGCGAGCTGGTCAACCTTTATGGCCCATCAGAGGCTACCATCGCGATCAGCAGTTATTCGTGGGACAACATTAATACCAAAGAAAAGAATGGCATTGCATGCCTGGGGAAAATATTTGAGGGCCAGGAATCTTTATTGCTGGATACAACAGCCATGAGGCCTGCCGAAAGTAAAGGAGAACTCTGCCTGGGTGGCTCACAGGTGATCGACGCTTACCTGGGAGATGCGGAACTGACAAAGAAATATTTCATTCAGCTTGATGAGCATCCTGAAAAGACATGGTACCGAACCGGCGACCTGGCCTGTATTGATGAGGAGGGAGACCTGTTCTTCCTGGGCAGGGCCGATTCGGAAGTCAAGATATCAGGCTACAGGGTTAACCTCCAGGAGATCGATGCCATTATCAGGAAAGCCACAGGCAGCAACAGTGTGGCCTCCATTCTACACGAAAAGCAAACCGCTGTCATCGTAAGTTTTGTTGGCGGTATCCAGGATCCCGATGATAGGTCGATCCTACAAGCCTGCCGGAAGGAACTGCCATGGTATATGATACCGGAAAGGATTATATTTGTGGATAAGATGCCATTGAATGTGAATGGTAAGATCGACAGAAACGCATTAAAGCAGATGATCAATGGATAAGCGTGAGATCAGGGAGTTTGTTGTTGGATTGCTGAAAGAGAAACTCCTGCTTTTCGATATCAGTGGAGATGAACTTAATGATAAGTTCGACCTGGTCAAGAGCGGTCTGCTCGACAGCATGGCCTTTATTGATCTGATAGCAGAAACAGAAGAAAAATATGAGATCGAGATCGATTTTGAGAAACTTGCCGACAGCCCTGGTTTCAGCACTATGGGTGGATTGATATCTTTCATCATAAATGCATAATATGGCAGATAAACTGATCATAAGAGAGATACTGGAAAAGGATGATCTTGCCCTTGAGGACGTGAAACGAATGTTTCAGTCCCTGTATGATGCCGAAGGACCGGACCAGGCCATTCAGCTGAAGGAAGATGGAGCAGAGATCTGGTTGCAGGGCGTACGCAAAGGATTGGGCAGGTTTGGTATGATATGCATTGCAAGCCTTGATGGGAATAATGTTGGGTTTGCACATGGAAGCCTGCGTATACTTCCCGATTTTTATGGTGGACAAAAAATTGGATATATTTCTCACGTTTTTGTGGATGAGACAGCACGTAAAAAGGGAGTCGGAGAAGGGCTGGTCAGGAAACTTGAACAATGGTTTGCAGATAAGGAAGTCCACTCCGTGGAACTGGAAGTATTGATAAACAATGAAGCAGGCATCGCTTTCTGGGAACGGATGGGATACCCCAATGAACTGCTTCAGTGTCGAAAAATGGGCAACAAGCTCTGATCCTGATAAAAACAAACGAATGGGCAGGGAAACATATATCCCTTACAGGGAGATTGCTAAAGCGCTGGATATTCCGGAAGGAGATGTGCTGCTGCTGACCTCCGATGTCCTCAAGCTGGCCATGA
>QMPN01000158.1 GCA_003648575.1 Bacteroidota bacterium | reverse complement strand
GAAGCCCTGAAATACTGGATTGTTGAGGCTGATGTGGATGGCTATCGCTGTGATGTGGCAGGAGAAGTGCCGCTAGAATTCTGGGACAGGGCCAGGAAAGAGTTGGATCAGGTCAAACCCTTATTTATGCTGGCCGAGGCTGAAGAAGTAGATCATCATTTTCATGCTTACGATATGTCATATGCATGGGAACTCCATCATATCATGAACAGCATTGCCAGGGGCGAGAAGAACGCAAATGATCTTGCAGCATATTTTGTAAAGAATGATCAGCGCTTTCCTGAAGATGCCTATCGCATGTGCTTCATCACCAACCATGATGAAAATTCATGGAATGGAACGGAATATGAACGTATGGGTAATGCCGTAAACACATTTGCCATGCTGAGCTATACCCTGCCCGGCATGCCTATGATATATTCAGGCCAGGAGTCAGCCTTCGATCGGCGCCTGTTATTCTTTGAAAAGGACAGCATCGATTGGGCCGATTATTCTCAGGCTGGCTTTTACAGAGAGTTGGGGCAACTGAGAAAAGAGAACCCTGCCTTGTGGAGCGGACTGGCAGGAGCTAAGATGAAGCGGGCGAAAACTACTGATAACGAATCTATTTTTGCCTTTCACAGGAAGAAAGATGATAATGTTGTGATGGTGATCGCCAACCTGAGTCCTGCCGCAAAAGAGTTTTCCTTCAAGTATAAAGGCAAAGAAAAGGAATTAATTGAATGGAAAAGCGATAAGGTGTTTAAAATCAGTCCTAAAGATACCCTCGTATTGAAGCCATGGGAATATATCGTTCTCCTGGGGAAGAGTGAATGATTACAGCTATGAATAGCCACGATTCTTAATGTGTAAAATCGCCCCTTTTGTTTGTCATATGAGCTTTTCCCGCATCATTAGAATGACTCTAAATAAAGCTTCGCAATATGGCTATATATTGTATTAAGTTTAAATATACATTAAATTTGCGCTAAGTTTAGCAATAATCAACTAATTGCAAAACCATATAGTATTTTGGGATCGTTGAAAAAGAATTATATAGTTACATATGTTCATACTTTCTAAATCTTATTTTATGCTAAGCAAAACTACTCTCAGAACTATGCTGTTTCTGATGTTTATTACATTGCTTGTACCTGCAGGTTTTGCCCAACAGGGTACAGTTAGCGGGGTGATATCAGATGCAGAAGACGGAGCCGGGCTTCCCGGTGCGTCTGTACTGATCAAAGGTACATCAACCGGGACTACTACCGATATTGATGGGAAATTCAGCCTTATGGTTGAGCCAAACACTATTCTTGTGGTCTCCTATATAAGTTATCAGACTCAGGAAATTACAGTTCAACCTAATACCACAGTTAATGTAGCTCTCAAGTCCGATTTTGAAACATTGGATGAGGTTATCGTTATTGGGTATGGCGTACAGAGAAAAGAAGATAAAACAGGTGCTGTTGTACGTGTCGATGCCAAAGAACTGAATGGCGGAACGGTAACGGATCCTATACAGGCATTACAAGGTAAAGCGGCCGGCGTTTCTATTACCAAGAAAGGTGGCGACCCCAATGATGGTTTTTCAGTCAGGATCAGAGGTGCTTCTGGTTGGTATGCCAGCACCGAACCTTTGTATGTGATCGATGGGGTGCCGGGTGCAGATCCAACTACATTGGCTCCGGAAGACATTGCTTCCTATAATATTTTGAAAGATGCTGCATCATCTGCTATTTATGGTTCAAGAGGTGCCAATGGTGTTATCATTATCACTACAAGGAGAGGAAGTACTGAAAATGCTACACCAGGATCTTTTGTAAACGAAGTGAATTTCAGTCTTAAGGGGTCCATGGACAATGTATTGCATAAGGTTGAAATGCTAAATGCCGATGATATACGCAGCTTTAATGCCGGGAACCCGGGCTTCATTGACGGAGGTGCAAATACCAACTGGCAGGATGAGATCTACCGTACAGGATATTCAAGCAGTGCTCACCTGAGCTTCTCAGGTGGTAATAAAACTAGTTATTACAATGCTTCACTTACCCATGCACAATGGGATGGTGTTATGATGGGTACTTCCAAAGAACGTAACACATTCCGCCTGAATATGGGACACGGTGTTTTGGATAACCGCCTCAGGTTTACCGCAAACTGGGTAGGGATGTTTGAAAATAATGATCGTGAGAATTATGGTGGTTGGAATAAAGACGATATCATATATCAGTCCCTGCAGAGGAACCCAACAGATCCAGTATACAATTCAAGCGGTGGATATTACGAAAGTGAAAGGGAATTTAATTACCAGAATCCATTGTCAGTCATCAATATGATTGAAAATCTCCGCAAGGCTCAAAGTTTTCTCGGTAATTTTAAAACAGATTTTACTGTCATTGATGGCCTCGACCTGAGCCTCAACTTAAGCATGTTGGATAAGGACCAAAAGTACAACTATTTTCGCCCAAGTGGAGTTTATCAGGGTGACCTCGGTGCGGGTGAACAAAGATGGGAGAATTCAGGCCAGAAATTGCTGGAATTCACAGGAGTGTATGACAAAACGATCAAAGATTTTCACAATATCAACTTCCTGGGAGGTTATTCCTGGCAGGAAAATACCTATGAAGGTTTCTTTGCAAAGGGTAGGGATGCTCAATCTGATTATATTGGGTCCAGCAACCTCGCCATTTTTAATGATGTAGCATACGGAGATATTGGTTCATGGAAAGGGAAATCGAACCTGATTGGTTTCTTTGCACGTGCACAATATAACTTCAGCCATAAATATTATGCTCAGGCTTCTGTTCGCCGCGATGGTTCTTCCAGGTTTGGAGCGAACAACAAATGGGGCTGGTTTCCAACGGCTTCTGTTGGCTGGAATATACATAGCGAAGAATTCATGCAGAAAACCAAGTGGCTTGATCAGTTAAAACTCCGAGCAAGCTACGGTGTTTCCGGTAACCAGGAAATTGGCGACTATAACAGCCTTGCCGCTTACTCTGTATATGGAACGGCAACGAATCCTGAGACGGGTCAGCAGGTAATTACCTTCCGCCAGGAATATAATGCTAACCCTGACCTGAAATGGGAGTCAACTTCAGAATTCAATGTTGGTATCGACTTTTCATTTTTCAAAGGACGCCTGAGTGGCTCACTTGAAATATACCAGAAACTTACTACTGACCTTCTTGGAGCATACAGGGTGGAAGTACCGCCAAATAAGGCTCAAACAACCTGGGCAAACTCAGGTGAAATTGAAAATAAGGGAATTGAAGTATTCGTGCAGGCTTTTCCGGTTTCTTCCAAGACTTTTAGTTGGAAAACGGCATTGAATTTTTCACATAATAAGAATAGCATTAAAGACCTCGGAGATTATTTTGAAGGCGCTGATGTCAGGCAAGAAGGATATATTTCAGGCCGCGGAATGGTGGGTAGTGAGTATTGGGTAATCGGAATGCTTCCAGGCGAAGGATTGGGTGCTTTTTATCTGCCAACCTATGTAGCTCTGCAGGATGGTGAATTTGTTTATGAATCTAATACCGGTGGTTTTACAACTGATCTTGGAAAAGCAAAAAGATCCATTGTCGGATATGCAACTCCTGACTTTGAATTTGGTTGGTCGAATAATTTGTCATTCAAGAATAATTGGCACCTCGACTTCTCTTTCAGGGCTATGGTTGGAAATGAAGTGTACAATGCCACAAGGATGTTCTTCGATGATCCTGCTCTGTTGCAATCTCTTAATACCGTACCTGAAGCACTTGATTGGTATTCACAGGGTAGGACTTCTTCTGCAAGCTTAGCTGATATTTATGTAGAAGATGCCAGTTTCCTGAGGTTAGATTATATCTCACTTTCTTATGATTTTAGCTTTGGAGAAAACCATAATGTCTTTAAAAGTCTGACAATGTTTGTCTCATCAAGTAATTTATTTACTATAACCGGTTATTCCGGGGCTGATCCGGAAACCACAATCTCTGGTCTGAGCTTTGGGATTGACCAGTACAATGTGTATCCAAAAACCAGGACATTTACTATTGGTATTAAAGGGAAAATTTAAAGAAGAGCGAAATGAAAAAAGTATTTATAGCAATAATAGGACTTCTTGTAGTGATCTCATCTTGTACAAAGTTGGATGAGCAATTATATGATAAGATCCCGGAAGATATGTATCCTGAAAATCCGAATCAGGTTGCTGCCATGGCGGTGGCGGCCTATGCCCCCCTGAAGGAATATGCCGATGACCAGGGATGGTGGTTCCTTGCTCAAATTATTAGCGGTGATCTTGTATGTGGACCAACACGTGGAACCGACTGGTATGATGGAGGTAAATGGGTTGATATGCATACCCATGAATGGACTGATAATACTGAAGGAGTTAACAGAATGTGGTATCATTTCTGGGCAGGTATTACCGACTGCAACATCACCCTGGATGCCATGAAAAGTATGACCCCGAATGAAACACTGAAATTAAAAATTAAAGAAGTGGAAGCCATGCGATGCTTCTACTACTATCTGTTGATCGATAACTACGGTGATGTACCCTATCTGACAAAATTTGCAGGAGCACCTAGTCAGCCACATAAGCTGCCCAGGAAAGATATTTTTGACAGCCTTGTCGTAACTATGGAATCAGCTTTGCCGAAGCTGAAGCGCCTGGATAATAAGTATATGATGACAAAATATACAGCTTATGCACTTCTGGCAAAACTGTATTTGAATGCCGAAGTATATACTGGTACTCCCCAATGGGAAAAAGCTGAGATGTATATTGATAGTGTACTCGCTGGACCTTATAATCTTGCCGGTGATGTTCTTGAACCATTTAAAACTAACAATGATAATTCACCTGAGATCATTTTCAGTATCCCTTACGATGAAGATAACTTCCAGGGTTTCAGACTGCATATGCGTACACTACACTACCAGCATAACCTGAAATATGATATGCCTGTAGGGCCATGGAATGGATTTGCCATTGTGCCGACTCATTTTGAACGCTATGTAGATGGCGATGTGAGGAAAGATGCATATAATATTTATGGACCCCAATTTGACAGCCAGGGGAATGAGATCTATGATGGTACTACACATGAACCATTGAATATCAATCCTATTCTTCCGGCCCTCTCCATGTCTGCGGCATCCTATACTGCTACTGAGATTCGCACAACAGGTGCAAGGATCGGTAAGTATGAAATTGCAATGGGGGCAAAGGAAAATCTCAGCAATGACCTTCCTCTCTTCAGGATTTCAGATTTTTACCTCATGAAAGCAGAAGTATTGATTCGCCAGGGTGGAAACGGTGATGACTGGATCAATGAGATTCGTGACAGAGCCAACGTTACTCCGCTATCTGGTGCTACTCTTGAGCAGTTACTTGACGAAAGAGCACTTGAACTGTATTGCGAAGGGCACCGGCGTCAGGATCTCATTCGCTTCGGAAAATTTGGTAATGCATGGTGGGAAAAGGCTGCAACAACCCCTGACAAGGAGATATTCCCTATTCCGAAATGGGCGACTGATGCAAATCCAAATTTGTTACAATAGAACTTAAGATTAAACAATTAAGATAATTATTAACTATTTATTCACTAAAACTAAAAAAAATGTTTAAACATTCAATTAAAGTAATGACGTTGATCCTGATGGCAGGATTAATGGTTTTTTCTTCCTGTAAAAAGGATGATGAAGAAGAAGCTCCTCCTGTAATAGTACTTGATGGTATCTACGTAACAGGCGCTGCAACAGCTTATGCTGGTTATGATGCAAAAGCTATGATGGCTATTACCCGCAATGAGGTAACTCAGGAAGACCGTGCAAGCCTCTATGAACTCTACATTCCACTTAAAGGTGGCCAGCCTTTCAGTATCGCTCAGAAAGCGGGAGCTGTAACCACTATTTACGGCCCGGGTGCCGGTTGGGGCATTGTTGCCGCACCGACAAATGATGAGCCTAAAGATGGTATTATCCAGCGTGGTAGCGTAGAAGCTACTGCTAACACTTTTACAGTAAGTGCTGATGGTATGTATCATGTTGTAATTGATATGGACCTTATGATCGCTGTTACCTGCCAGGTACACTGGGGAATTATCGGTGCAGCTACTCCTGACGGCTGGGGAACATCTACAGTTCTTATGGAATCAGCTTTTAATGGAACTACTATGTTATGGGAGATCAATAACATGGAACTCCATGGTGGCGATTGGAAATTCCGTTACTCCAATGGTTGGAAAATTGAACTCGATACCAATATTGATGTTGGTGGTGGTGATAAAGGTGTAAAGGTAAATACTAACTTCGGTGGTGCCCTTGATGCTCTTGTCCCTGGTGGTGACAACATGGTGAACGATGCTCCAGGTATCTATACCATTGAGTTTGAATACGTTCTTGGTTCAGGTTATACCGCTACTGCAACAAAAACAGGCGACCTTCCTCTGACTGACTGGACAGGTGTTGTTTGTGACGGTGTTGGTACAGGTATTAGTGCTGACAACCCAAATGCTATTGTTCCTGACCCAAGTGGCTGGGCATGGGGTAACAAACTTATTGCTGACAATGCAGGTGTTCCTACCGTTGCCGGTGATGTTTATACATGGGTATGGACAAGCGTTATCCTCGAAGCTGGTGAAGGTTTTAAAGTAAGGACTGAAAATGGAGAACTTCCTCCAGTTGGTGGTGCTAACTTTGATGCAGGTTATGGAGATCTTGATGTTGCCAATTCTTCAACACATGTAGTTGATGCAGGTGGTAACCTTTCTGTTGACCTCAAAGACGCATATACTATTACCCTCGTAATTGATGCTGCTGACAGCGATACAAAAACAATTACTATCATAGAAGGATAGAAAATAAGATTATCCTAAAAAATAAAGAG
>QMPN01000157.1 GCA_003648575.1 Bacteroidota bacterium | reverse complement strand
TGGTGAAGAAGATCACCGAGATAAAGGTGAACAGATAAACAAAGAGGTTGATAAAGTATGGGACGAAATTCAGATAATAGTCAAAGATGATCTCACTGAGCGGAGCGTCTTTTTCCAGGAACTCATCGATGTTCTCCGAGATGTCGAAGATGATCACGATAATGATCAGCAGGGAGATGGCATAGAAGAATGTCCCAAGGAATTTCTTGATGATGTATATATCGAGGAGCTTCATTCTGTGCTTATAATCTTGTCGTTACTTTTTTCACCATGGCATCTTTCCAGCTGCTGAATGTGCCGGCCTTGATCTGTTCCCGGGCTTCACCTACCAGCCATAAATAGAAGGCCAGGTTGTGCAGGCTTGCGATCATGCCGCCCAATAGCTCCTTGGCTTTAAACAGGTGACGCACATAGGCCTTTGTATATTGCTGATCGACAAATGATGTCCCTTCCACATCGAGTACGGAATAGTCATCCTTCCATTTGTTGTTCAGCATGTTCATGAAGCCATTCTTAGTGAATATCATGCCGTTCCTGGCATTCCTGGTGGGCATCACACAATCGAACATGTCTACGCCCAGAGCAATGCTTTCCAGGATGTTGGCCGGTGTGCCCACACCCATAAGATAACGTGGCCTGTCTTTGGGTAGTATGCCGCAAACAAGCTCAGTCATTTCGTACATCATTTCATGTGGCTCACCTACCGATAATCCTCCTATGGCATTGCCTTCTGCCCCGAAGCTGCTGATGGCTTCCGCCGAAGCTACCCTCAGGTCGCGGTAGGTGCTGCCCTGAACGATAGGGAAGAGGGCCTGTTCATGCCCGTAAAGTGGCTCCGTTGCCTTGAACTGATCAAAGCAGCGCTTCAGCCATCGGTGGGTGACCCCCATAGAGTTTTTGGCGTAATCGTAGTCACAGGGATAAGGAGTACATTCATCGAAGGCCATAATGATATCGGCACCGATCAGGCGCTGTATGTCCATCACATTTTCCGGTGTAAATTCATGTCTGGAACCATCGATATGTGATTGAAAGGTGACCCCTTCTTCTTTCAGCTTCCTGATCTCGGTCAGGGAATACACCTGGTAACCGCCGCTGTCGGTGAGCATGGGTCTGTCCCAGCCTATGAACTTATGCAGGCCTCCGGCCCTGTGAATAATGTCTGTTCCGGGACGGAGATAGAGGTGGTAAGTATTTCCAAGGATGATCTGTGCCTTCACATCGTCACGCAGGTCGCGTACATGCACAGCTTTTACATTGGCTGCGGTACCTACCGGCATGAAGATGGGTGTCTCCACCTTGCCATGTCCTGTTTCCAGTGTCCCTGCACGGGCACTGGAGGCTTTATCTGTATTATGAATTATAAACTTCATGATGTTTATAAAAAATCATTCAAAGATAAATTTTATTCGTGAAGATTAAATACTTTCGTCCAAACACCAATGAGATGCAGATTCCTTACTTCCCACATGATATCCTTGAGCAGGCTCTCATGCTGGTATATTTTCTGCTTTTCTTTATCCAGATGCTGTATTTCTGGGTGTTCTTCAGGCGGCTGGTTTTTTTCAGGAATAAAGAATTAGATCATTCGGGTGAGGCCGTCTCTGTGGTGATCTGTGCCAGGAATGAATATTTCAACCTGAAGAACAACCTTCCGCTGGTACTGGAACAGGATTACCCTGACTTTGAAGTGGTGGTGGTGAACGATAACTCCCAGGACGAATCACTTGAGCTCCTGCAGGAGATGGCCAGGGGGAATAGCAAACTGAAGATTGTAAATTTAAGCCAGGAGCTGAACTTCTTTACCGGGAAAAAGTTCCCCCTTTCGCTGGGTATCAAGTCTGCTGCACATGATATTCTTTTATTGACAGATGCCGACTGCAAGCCATCCTCAGACCGATGGATCAGGAATATGGCATCGAAATTCCGCGGCGACACAGAGATCGTGCTGGGTTACGGTGCTTATGAGAGAAAAGGCAGCTTGCTGAATATGCTCATCCGCTATGAAACCCTCTGGGCAGCCATACAATATCTGTCCTATGCATTAAGCGGCCGTACCTATATGGGTGTTGGAAGAAATATGGCCTACCGCAAATCCCTTTTTATAAAGAACAAAGGCTTTTCTTCGCATTATACCGTGGCTTCCGGCGATGACGACCTGTTTATTAACAGCGTGGCGACAAAGAAGAATGTTGCGATTGAAGTCGGGCATGAAAGCCATACGGTATCTGTCGCACACACTTCGACAGGAGCCTGGGTGAAACAGAAGCGGCGGCATCTCACAACCTGGAAATATTATCGCGGAAGATTTAAACGATTGCTGGGCATATGGTCGCTCAGCCAGGCACTGTTTTATGTATTTTTTGCGGTGCTGCTTCTGCTTGGATATAATATCATCATCACAGGTGGAATTTTATTGCTTCGGATTGTTAGTTACTTGTTAATTACTAAAATGAGCATGAACCGGCTCAACGAAAGAAAATTATTAGTATTTTCGCCTATAGCGGAATTGTTCCTGATCATATTCTATCCTGTTCTCAGCCTGGTAAATGTGTTCAGCAAAACGAATAAATGGAAATAAACCCGAACCTCACCGACAAGGCCACGCGCGATTTTCAGCTGGTACAGGCTGCCATTACCGATGGCGACCAGCGTGCCTACGCTGCCTTGATGAGCAATTACCGGGACTCCCTTTATTTTATGCTGCTGAAGATGACCAACAATGCCAGCGATGCTGACGATTTGACCATTGAGGCATTCGGAAAGGCATTCAAGAAGCTGGAACAATACACACCCGACTATGCTTTTAGCACCTGGCTGTTCAAGATTGCTTCCAACAACTGCATAGACTTTATGCGGAAGAAGAAGAAGCGTACTTTTTCCATCGACAGCAGCCCTAATGGAGAAGAAGGCAATGAGCTGGCCAACTACCTGCCCTCCGACGGGCCAGACCCGGAAGAAAAGGTGATAAAAAAGGAAAAAATGGTCATGATGCGTGAGGTGGTAGAGAAGCTAAAACCGCATTACAGGAAGCTCATCGAACTACGTTATTTCAAGGAGTACTCCTATGAGGAGATTGCGACTGAACTTGAGCTACCACTCGGTACGGTAAAAGCACAGCTCTTTCGCGCCCGTGAGTTCATTTCCAATATTATGAGGAATATCCCGGAGAATTACTAGGGTCACAAGATTTCACATATTCCGACAGTTCCTTTCCGAAGTCTACATCCAGATCAAGCAGACTGTAATCCATCTTCTGGTTATTGAGGTATTGCAATATGAGATACGTACTATCTTCATCAGCCGGATGTATGCCGGCAAAGAAGAAGCCCAGCTTTTCAAATTCTTCCGTCAGGATCGCAGTATAAGGAGCGGGCCAGTGAAATGATGGTTTCGAGCGGGTAGGTTTTCATGCTTTATAATAGATCTGATTAAACCCAAAGATAAAGAATTAGTTGTAATTTTGCTCCCTGCATAAGCATAGATTAACAGATATATTTCGAATAATGGAACTTGCTTATTTTCAGGAAAGCATATGCGCAGGTATTCCGGAAAAGCTTCCGGAGCCAAGCGCAATAGACAGAGGAGTTAGCCACGCCCCACTCAGAAAAGAGATATTGAATGGCGCGGAGAAAAAGGAACAAGTAAGCAGTAGCCAGTAACAATTTTCATTAAAATATGATAGGATGAGTGAAAATATAGACAATTCAAAATTCAGGAAATCAAAACTGAAAGAACTGATTCTGAAACTCCATGAGGGGGAGGACCAGGAAAAAGTCCAGGAAGAGCTAAAAGACAGCTTAAGATCAGTTCCATATGGGGAAATTATTGAAGTTGAGCAGGAACTGATAGAGGAAGGACTTCCCGAAGAAGAGGTGCTGAGACTGTGTGATATACATTCTTCCGTCCTCCATGGCAGCGTGGACCTGTCTTCTGCACAAGAAATTCCTGATGGTCATCCGCTGGATGTTTTAATGCAGGAAAATAAGGCTTTGAATGCACTATGCAGCGAAACAAATATGTTGCTTGCTGTTTTGAATGTTGCCGATGAAGCTGGCATCCCTGAGTTTGTGATTGATCTAACTTCAAAATTCAATCAACTCATTGATGTTGATAAGCATTACCAGCGTAAAGAATACCTGGTCTTTCCATTTCTCGAAAAAACCGGGATCACCGGACCCCCAAAAGTAATGTGGGGAAAGCATGATGAGATCAGAGAACAGCTGAAAGGGAGCCTGGAAATTTTGAACACCCCTGATATTGAAAAGGACGACCTTATTGTATCAGTCGAATTGATACTTAAACCAGCTGTAAAAGGTGTTTCCGAAATGGTTATAAAAGAAGAAGAGATACTTTTCCCTATGCTGATGGATGCACTCAGCGATTCTGATTGGTATGAAATTCAGAAACAATCGCTGGAGATAGGCTTCTGTCTTATCGATCCAAAAGAAGGCTGGAAGCCCGAAGGGATAGAAGAGGAAGATATTAATATGCTTCAGAAGGAAGGCGGAAACATACAACTGCCTACAGGAGGCTTTACCACTGAAGAGCTTTTGGCGATCCTGAATACAATGCCTGTCGACATGACCTTTGTGGACAAGGAGGATAAAGTAAAATACTTCTCACAAAGCAAAGACAGGATATTTCAAAGGAACAGGGCCATCATCAATCGTGACGTGCGGCATTGCCATCCCCCGGCAAGTGCCCATATTGTTGATAAGATCATTGAGGATTTCAAAAGTGGCAAACAGGACAAAGCACCATTCTGGATCAATATGGGTGGTAAGCTGATCCTTATTGAATATTTTGCTTTGCGCAATGAAAAAGGAGATTACCTGGGGACTTTAGAAGTATCACAGGATTTGACAGAATACAGGGCCCTGGAAGGAGAGCAGCGAATATTATCATACAAATAGAAAAAATGGAAAACAAGAACGAATTAATAATAACACCTAGAACTAAAGTGTTGCACCTCATCGAATCATATCCACAATTAGAGGATGTGCTCATTGAATATGTGCCGGCTTTTAAGAAATTAAAAAATCCGGTCCTGAGGAAAACAGTTGCAAAGATAGCTACACTGCAGCAAGCAGCTGCTATAGGTAATGTAAAAGTAGAAGATATGATAAACAGGCTAAGAAAAGAAGTAGGCCAGGATAAGGTAACAGACAGTACTGTATCAGGCTATAATTATTTAAAACCTGAATGGTTTTCAGAAAATCTTATTGTAACGGAATTTAGTGCAGTAGAGATGCTTGCGCGGGGAGAACACCCTGTAAACCAGGTGATGGCAGATTTGAACATTTTAGATCAGGGTAAGATATATAAGCTAATAACTCCGTTCTTGCCTGCACCACTTATTGACAAAGCTGCAAGCCTGAGTTGCCGGCATTGGATTGATAAAATTTCTGAAAATGAATTTTGTATATATTTCATTAAATAAAATTCTTCTTCCAGTATAATGGGCCCGTGGAATTAAATTATCAGTATGAGAACAATTGTAGCAACTTTACTGCTTTTTTTGACTGTCTCTGCTTGTACAAGTGACAGGCATGATGTGAGTGATGAGTCTACGGATCAAGCTATTTCCGCTCACGCCCAGACCATGGCAAGCCTTTATAATTATTATGCAGATGAATACCGGGCACTCACATACCAGGCATTTAATATTGCAAAGGAAAGGATCGATGCTATACGGCAGGATAACCCGACAAATGAAAATCTTGCCATCGTGGTGGACATTGACGAGACCCTGCTCGACAACAGTCCCCATCAGGCACTGATGATCGTGAGCGACAGCAGCTACCCGTACATGTGGAACGAGTGGTGCGACCTGGCAAAGGCAAGCCCTGTTCCGGGTGCACTTGAATTCCTGCAATATGCAGATGAACAGGGCTTTAATATCTTCTATGTCTCTAATCGTAAGAAAAAATATGTGCAGGAGAGCAGCATGAAGAACCTGATAAATCTGGGTTTCCCGCAGGTCACCGAGGAGCACTTCATGCTCAGGATGGAGCGCACAGAAGAGAACCCAAACCCATCAGATAAACAGGCCCGCAGGGATGTGATCGCCGGTTTGGGCCTTGAAATAGTCTTGCTGATAGGCGATAACCTGGGCGATTTTTATACGGATGAACGTAGTCAAACTGCCAGAGCTGAGCAGCTGGAATCTTTTAAGAATGAATTTGGACATAAGTTTATTGTCCTTCCAAACGCCATGTATGGAAATTGGCCGGGAAGCATTGGCATTTCCGATGGCGCTTCCATGGATTCCCTGCTCAGAAACATGACCACCGTCTTTGAATAGCAGTGGGGCATTCGTAGTTAATAAAATTTCTGCGGCGCTGGTATAGATTTTTCTATATTTGGCGCATGGACATTACACAAATCAGACAGGAACTTTCCGAAAAGGTGAAAACCATTCCTCCCATTGGAAAGAAATTAAAATTTAAGCTTGATGAACACTTCATCGTCATCGATGGTGAAGGCGATATAAACCAGCTGTACGACACTGATGAAGAGGCAAACTGCACTATCAGTATGAGTATCGAAACTTACGGCAAGTTGCAGCGGAAGGAGATCAAACCAATGATTGCTACGCTGACAGGGAAATTAAAGGTTAAGGGCGATATTGGCCTCGCTCAGAAACTCAAACAATTGATGTAGATCATGACCAAACAACCATCACTCCGTGTACAAAGAACTTCAATGCTCAACATCATCAACGGTGCTGGCTATGCATTGAAAAAAGTCAGGCTGGATCCTTTCAGGATCAACGCAGACAGTATTATATCCAGGGCGAAAAAGAAAGCAAACTATTCAGCTAGTATTCCTAAAGCTGAGGAAGGCTTAAGGAAGCTGGTGTACTCTATTACGAATGAGAGTCATCCGAACCCTTTCGGCGCC
>QMPN01000156.1 GCA_003648575.1 Bacteroidota bacterium | reverse complement strand
GGTACGTACACAATGCTGGGTGACGCTGCTATCTTCATGAAAGACCTTCTTAAAAAGGTGGCCTACCTCGTCGCAGTGAGCCATGCCCCTGGGGGAACCCACATAGCCTGTTACCAGCACCTGTTTATCTCTTACGATCACACAACCGGAACGGCCGCGGTCGCATGTTGCACGCCTGGCTGCAGTATTAGCCAGATCCATAAAATACTCATCCCATGAAGGACGTATAAAACTATTCTTTTCGTTTCCCATCTGCTATGTCGGATTTGATCCTGCTCATCACTTTTCTTAGCTGTCCCAGCAACTGCTCAATGCTTCCATTATTCTCGAAGCAATGATCAGCCATATCGATGCATTTGGCAAGGTTCTGCTTGTTGGGATCTTCGGAGTCCATTTCCCTTTCTTCATTGGAAGAAAATTCCTTAAAACTTACAGCATCCGTTTCAGAGGCCCGCTTAACGATCCTGTTATACCGCTTCCGTGGGGTTGCATCCACGGCAAAAAGAAAGAAATCGATTTTACGCCTCAGCGAAAGGATCTCCCCCGGGGTTCGGATGCTTTCTATTACACAATCCCTGCCATCGTTATTGGCACGGTCGTAGAGCTGGTCCGTGATATATGATGGTCCGTAGGCCGACCTCAGCCTGTTGGCGAGCTTGGTCATGGAGTCCCTGTTCTCAGGCATACCCATCTTTTTCATCTCTTCGAGCAAGAACCCACGAACAGAATAATGGTCAAAGCCTTCCTCTTCAATAAGGTAATCTACAATGGTGCCTTTGCCGGCACCCAGTGTTCCGGTGATGCCTATGATGATCATGATTGACGTTTATGCAAAAATAGGGAAAATAGTAGACAGTAGGCAGTAAGCAGTATACAGTAGGCAGTAGGCAGAAGGTAATATGACTTAAATTGCAAGAGGGATTGTTGCTTCGCATTTAGCACATTTGGCATCAGATCCCAGCCCACTGATCTTTGTATGATACCCACTTCGGCTAATTAGCAGATGCCCGCAGTCCGGGCAATGCGTGTCACCTCCCTGTTGTGAACTTATATTGCCCAGGTATACATAACTCAGGTACTCTTTGGCAATGTCATAAAACTTGGTCAGGAGACTTTCCGGGGTGGCGTTGTGAATCAACTTATATGTCGGGAAGAACCGTGATATATGGAGTACGGTATCCTTTCCCAGTTCACCCTGTATCCATTCCATCATCCTTCTAAAATCCTTCTCATCATCATTCTGATCAGGGATAAGCAGGTTGGTGATCTCCAGGTGACGGCCCGACTTCCTGATGGCCTTGAGGGTCTCCAGCACAGGTGCCAGTGATGATGCGGTCATTTGTTTATAGAAAGTCTCCGTGAAAGCTTTCAAGTCGATACTGAAGGCATGCATCAGGGGGATCAGTTCAGCCAGCGGATCGGGATTGATGAAGCCATTGCTTACCATCACATTTTTCATGCCTGCATCATTAGCAAGAGCAGCAATGTCCTGCATGAACTCATACCACACTGTAGGCTCATTGTAAGTATATGCGAGGCCAAGGTTTTCATTTTCTGATGTGGCCAGTTCGACAATGGTTTCAGGCGTGTAATCTTTCAGGTATGGATAATCCTTTACCGAGGTCTGAGATATCTCCCAGTTCTGACAAAAGCGGCAATGAAGGTTGCACCCTACCGTACCCACAGAAAGGATATTCCTGGCGGGATGAAAATGATAAAGCGGCTTTTTCTCTATTGGGTCAAAATGGACGGAACAAACCTTGGCATAATTATTACTTTGAAGCGCGCCATCGACATTTGTTCTGACGCGGCAAATTCCCGTTTGCCCGGGCTTAAGCACGCATTTATGAGGACAGAGCGTGCAGAGAACCTGTCCATTATCTTTTTTCTGGTAATATCTTGCTTCCATGTGAAAGCCTCCTCTTAATAGCCTTTTTCTTTCAAGTCTTCGACCCATTTCTCAGCCACAAATTCCTGGTAGTTACCCATCTTGTCGATGAGAACTTGCGGGTCATTGTCGACAAGGATATTGGCCCTGTGCTCCGGGCGCACAAACTTCATATCCACCGCATGATCGAGCCATGCGATCAGGGGGTCAAAGAATCCGTCGATATTATAGATTCCTACAGGCTTGTGAATCAATCCAAGCTGATTCAGGCTGAGCATCTCAAAAAGTTCATCCATGGTACCGAATCCACCCGGCATGGTAATAAAACCATCGGATAATTCCTCCATAATCCTTTTACGCTCCTGCATATCATCCACGAGTATTGTTTCCGTCATGGATTCATGCAGTATCTCCTTCGAAGCCAGGTTTCCCGGCATCACCCCGGTAACTCTGCCCTCCAGGGCAAGCACCCGGTCTGCGATGGATTTCATCAGACCGATATTAGCTCCACCGTATACCAGTTCGATATTGTTTTCTACCATGGTTTCGGCAAGCTTTTCGGCCATGAATGCGTAATTATCTTTAATGCCCCTGCTGGAACCGCAAAATACACAGATCTTATTCATCTACTAATTTTTAATGGTCTGAATGAAAGGAATTTCTTCCCCGGAAATCATTAACTTTGTGCTTCTCAAAGATAGATAAAATAAGCATGAGCAAACTATATCCATTAAAATTCAAACCCATTTTTAAGGATAAGATATGGGGTGGTGACAAGATACGATCTGTGATGGGGCTCGACTACTCCCCTTTGCAAAATTGTGGCGAAGCCTGGATGCTATCCGGGGTAGAAGGCGACCCCAGCATCGTTACCAACGGCTATCTGGCAGGCAATGAACTGAATGAACTGCTTGAGGTGTATATGTATGACCTTGTTGGTGATGAGATCTATGAAAAATTCGGTAACGAGTTTCCTGTTCTCATCAAGCTGATCGATGCTAATGACTGGCTCTCCATACAGGTACACCCTGACGATGAGCTTGCAGCAATAAGGCGTATTGGAAGAGGAAAAACAGAAATGTGGTACGTCCTGGGTGCTGATGAAAATGCGCAGCTCATCAGTGGCTTTAATCAGAAGCTCACTCAACAAACTTATCTGAAACACCTGGAAGGGAAAACCCTGACGGATGTCATGAATTACGAGAAAGTTTCCCCAGGCGATGTTTTTTTCATGCCTGCCGGAAGGGTGCATGCATTAGGCCCGGGGGTGATGCTGGCTGAGATACAGGAAACCTCTGATACTACTTATCGCATTTATGATTGGGAACGCACCAACGATGAAGGAAAAAGCCGGGAGCTTCACCTCGAAGAAGCCCTGGATGCTATTGATTTTACCGTACATCTCAAGTATCGCACAGACTATTCACCGGGAAAAGATGAAAGTGTGCGTATTGCCACGAGTGAGCACTTCACGACCAATTTGATCTCTTTAGAGAAACATGCCATCGAGAAAGACTACAGCTCGCTCGACTCCTTTGTGGTCCTTCTGTGCACCGAAGGGAAGGCCATTATCAAGTGTGAAGAAGAAAAATTTGATCTCAGTGCAGGGGAGCTGATACTGGTCCCGGCCATTACTGAAAACATCCTGATAAGCCCTCTGCAAAAAACACGCTTACTGGAAGTATACATCTGATGATTTATTTATACTTTTGGCCTGTTATTTGTATAACAACGATATAGTAACATATATAAACCAACGAATATGAAAAAGTTTAGTATGATCATCCTTGCCCTTCTGATTGGCTTTTCTGTGTATTCACAGGACGACAAAAAGCCGGGGCAAAAACTACCTTCCATCGACCTGCAAACTGCTTCAGGGGAACCCTTCAACACTGCAAACATCAGCAATGACGGAAAACCTATCATCCTCAGTTTCTGGGCACTGTGGTGCAAGCCATGTGTTAAGGAGTTAAATACGATAGCGGATGAATATTACGACTGGCAGGAAGAAACCGGTGTGAAACTGATTGCAGTTTCTATCGACGATGCCAGGTCAAGTTCGAAGGTCAGGCCATTTGCCGATGGCAATGACTGGGATTATGAGATCCTGCTCGATGTGAATGGTGATTTTAAACGCGCCATGAATGTAAATATGATCCCACATACTTTTATACTCGACGGAGATGGGAATGTGGTTTGGCAGCATACTTCTTTTTCCGAAGGAGGAGAGCTCCAGCTCATCGAAAATGTACGTAAAGTTGCAGCGGGCGAAGCAATAGACAAGCACTAAGCATCTGCCCCTGTTCAATAAACCAAAACCAGCACAATGAAAAAACTAATCCCTGTATTCATCACAGGCCTTTTCCTGTTTTTGAGCGGCACTGCACAGACGCAGACCTTCACTGATAGGGGAAAGGTAACCGGAAGTTTCCAGTTCGACGGACAATATTATATGGAAGACGATAAACTGGGAATTACTGAAGAAGATCTCGATGGAAAGCTCTTCAGGATGAACGGCTTTGGAAATATCATCTATACCAATGGTAATTTCCGTGCAGGCTTCAGGTATGAGGCCTACCTGCCACCCATTGCCGGATATAATGCCAAATATGAAGGACACGGTGTCCCATATTTCTTTGCCGAATACCAGTTCAAAAATATTCAGATCACTGTGGGTAATTTCTATGAGCAATTCGGGAACGGTCTTGTACTTAGAAGCTATGAAGAGTGGACCCTGGGTTACGACAACTCTATTCGGGGTGCCAGGGTAAAGTTCCAGCCATATAAGGGGATCTACCTCAAAGGCCTGATCGGTACGCAGCGTTATTATTGGGAACCCTACTACAATGGCAACCGCGGTATTGTTAAAGGCTTTGATGCCGAATTCTTCCTGAACGATATTTTTGGTGGCATGGCCGAGTCCAAGACCAGGATCATCCTTGGCGGAAGTTTTGTAAGTAATTATGAACGGGTGCAGGATAAGACCCTGGTCAGGGACACCATCACCTATCAGTATAATCTGCCCAGTAATGTAGCTGCCTATGCAGGCCGCATGCGACTGATTTATGGCGGATTCCAGTTTGATGCAGAATATGCCTACAAGATCAACAATCCTTCAGCAATGAACAACTACATTTATAAAAACGGTGAATCATTGCTGGCCAATGTTTCATACTCGAAAAAAGGATTTGGAATTTCGCTGTCAGGGAAACGCATCGATAATATGAGTTATAAGTCGAGAAGCACCGAGATCGGTGAAGCACTCGATATTAATTATATGCCACCGCTGACCAATCCACAGACTTACAGCCTGGCCGCTATTTATCCGTATGCTACCCAGCCCAATGGAGAAATAGGATTCCAGGCAAAAGTAAATTATACCATACCCAAGCGCAGCAAACTGGGTGGAAAATATGGTACTAAAATAGAATTGAATTATTCCAATATTTTCAACATCGACAAGCAAGCCGTTGCTGAAGGCATCCCCGTTGACTCAACAGGAACACTGGGGTATAAATCTGATTTCTTTGCCATCGGGGCACCTAAGTATTTTGAAACCTTCGACATCATACTGAGTAGAAAATTCAGCAAAAAATTCAAGATGATACTGTCGTATGTTTACCAGGTGTATAACATTGATGTGATTGAAGGCCATGCCGGCGAGCCCATGGTTTTTGCGCATATTGGGATTGCAGATCTCACCTATAAGTTCACTCCTACCAAAGCGCTTCGCATGGAAGTACAATCATTGTTTACCGAACAGGATCGTGGTGATTGGGTTATGGGTTTGCTTGAGTTCACAATTGCACCGAAATGGTTCTTCACTATTTATGATGAGTATAATTACGGGAACCCGGATAAAGATATGCAGCTGCATTATTACTCTGCCGCCATGGCATATGTGCAGGGAACTTCACGAATATCGCTTTCTTATGGAAGGCAACGCGAAGGACTGCTCTGTGTAGGTGGCGTTTGTCGCGCCGTACCTGCTGCCAACGGTTTCACCATTACCCTTTCCAGCAGTTTTTAATCAAAGAATTATTAAGAAGATGAAAAAAACTATATACATATTTGCAGTTCTGGGCCTTCTCATGGGAGCCTGCGACAAAATTGAAGAACCCTATCTTGAGCCTATTGGCATTGGAGGCGACCATAAAGTAAGCGTCACCGTTGAGTTCCTGGATGACGTAGCCGGGACCTACGATCTGAATGTATTCATCATTGAAGATGGTATTATCGCCCCGCAGAAAAACGATGAAGCTTCTATTGGACCCGCCCCCGACTGGATGGATTATGAGCATAACCATATCCTGAGGGCTTCACTTACAAGCAACTTTGGTGTCGACCTTGCTGATAACCCCAGCAGCGGTACGATTGTTAAAAATGAATTTTCATTTGGTATTTCTGAAGAATGGGTTCTTGACAATCTGTTCTTCCTGGTATTTATCACCAATGGCGGTGATTTTGAGATACTCCAGGCTGCTGAAATAAAGATCAGTGGACCCTCAGCCAAGGCAAATGATAAAGTCATCCTGCTGGAAGAGTTCACCGGTCATACTTGCGTAAACTGTCCCGAAGCAACTATGCTTGCTCATGACCTGAAAACGACCTATGGCGAACAGCTTTTGTTGCTCTCTATCCATGCAGGTGCGCTTGCTGAACCGGATGACAGTCCATATGATACTGATTTTCGTACAAACACCGGCACAGCTATTTTCAACCAGTTTGCTCCTCTCGGAGTACCAACGGGAATGGTAAACAGGACGTCATACGACGGAGGGGTTGTATTGTGGAAAGACAGCTGGGAGCCTGCTGTTGCTGACCTTGTCGGCCTTCCTCAGCAAGCTTCAATTGATATTCTTGTTGAGCTAGACGAGAAATAAAAAAGCGTACGCATACAGCGCACGCTCATTCCGGTTTGTTATAAATTAGGATTATGAGGGGTCAATGTCCTATGTGGATCCTGACGTCTTCATCTTCATCGAAATACCAGGGTTCTTCCATGGAATCGATCAGTCGACGGTATTTCTTAAACGCTGCGCGAGACTGCTTTTCCCCAT
>QMPN01000155.1 GCA_003648575.1 Bacteroidota bacterium | reverse complement strand
TTTTCCACGATTCCGGTCTCAAGCACAAACTTTGTCAGTGCGATGATCACATGTCCGCACATGCTTGAATATCCTTCATTATGGAGGAAGAAAGCTCCGAAGTCGCTGTCATCGCTCAGAGGTTCCGTCACCACAGCCCCATACATATCGGCATGTCCTCTTGGCTCGAACATGGTTCCCCGACGAATATGGTCGAGGTGGTCACGGAAATAGCGTCGCTTTTCAAGAATGTTCTTTCCGGGAATATCAGGCAATCCACTGGTATAGATGCGCAGAGGCTCCCCCCCGGTATGCATCTCAACTGTTGTGATCTTGTGCCATCCCTCCTTTATATCCATCAGAGTCCTTGCTTGTTGTTGGTATATTTTGTGATGAGCGTTTTTTGCAGCTTCCTGTACATATTATAAGCCTCTTCCTGGCACACCAATGAGTACTGCGTAACATAATCCAGGGCTGATTTCGGAATTTTCTCATAGATCAGCAGGGCCTCTTTATCTTCCTCTACCTGCTCCCTGAAAAATCGGGCTTCCAGCGGATCTCGAACGGCCTTCAAATCCTCAATAGCCTCCTGCCACCTCAGGTACAGCAGGTTATCTACCATATCTATGGCCCAGCGGTATGAGGTTTCAGAGTATTCGTCAGGATCGTATTCTTTAAATGGTTCGAAAATCTCCATGGCTCCGGCATAGATTGGCACATAGGTACTCACGTATTGGTTATCGACATAATACCAGTATACGCCGCCAATGGGATCGGGAAGCCAGCTACGTAACTGGGCCACCATTCCATAACCGCCACGCACTACCATCCTGCGATAGGTAATATCGAGCAGCTCTCGCATATCCCTGGTCGGGAAGGGTGTTGTTAAAGGACTTTTTTGCATCTGACCATCCTTATCGGGAACCATCCATGCTTTATCGTTGGTCATATCATATATAGTCCCTTCAAAAAGGGAACGCTGGAAGGCGATCACATCCTGCACAGAAAGCTTTTTGTCCGGTTTCACCGAGAAGGGAAAGTATGAAAGGGGCTCGATATACTGTGTATATGGCTTGTTTCCATCGTAAGGGCTATGTGCAGTTTTATCGGGCCAATCCTTGAAATCCGATGCAAAGGTGCTGTAGAACAGCCAGAACCTGCTTACGGCCCATTCCCTTGGTACAGGTGCGTAAATTTCCTGCCAGATGAAGGGCATCGCACTTTTAGGATCATACCATCCTTTGTCGATGGCAAACTGCTTGTAGTTCTCTGATGCCAGGAAGTTGTCTTTATCCTTCACATCTATTTCCTTGATGATGCTCCAGTTCGGGACGATGGCTATGTGATCGTCGGGCACCCGCTGTGCAGCCCAGATGGCACCCGGCTGGCCCGGCGCCCAATCGGTTCCCACGCTGAATACTTCAAATACCCACGCCTCATTGGGGTCGGCGATACAGAGGGCTTCCGACTCCGGCCCGCAGGATGGAAGGAAACCATATTCATCCACCAGCGCACCAATGAGTATCACCGCTTCGCGGGATGTTTTGCAACGCTGCAGGGCAAATACCATGGCCTGTTCTATGGTCATGATCTGCTTTCCGCTTTCCCTTGCTACCTTGAGCTCGTCGCGCTGGCTCATCGTACTTTCACCAATAGCCAGCTGGAATTCATTCATGTGTGAATAGCCCGAATGAAAATATTTATATGTATGCGTGGCCTGGGGTATCTGTCCTATCACCTCGCCATAGGTTCCGAAGGGCTTGGTCACATCCTGCAAGCCGTAGTATACATTAGCCATTGCCCCGCCGGGGAAGTCCATAGCAGGGACTACATGCACCCGGCACTCCGGTGCCGCTCCGGTATGAGAGGTGATCACCGAACCGTCGACAGTGGCCTTCTTTCCAACAATGATATCGGTACAGGCCCATGAAGGGATGGCGAGAATGAAAACAAAAATGAATACGAGGGTATAGTTTCTATTCATGTTCCAGATATTGGTTGATATGTAGTTGTTTTAGCTCGATCGTTTTTATAAGTTTAATATCTTCTGCTGAGGTACCTACCAGGACCTCATATTTGCCCCCATCGATATTTTGCTCTTCAGCATCCTTATCAAAGTATTCGAATGCGCTATAAGGGAGTTGTATTGCAAGGGTCTTTTTTTGATTCGGGAAAAGCGTAACTACTTTGATGGCCTTTACTTCTTGTTCAGGCCAATTCTGTTCAGCATCTTCCGGGCGGACAAATACCTGCAGGGTCTCGGTTCCGGCCCTGTCGCCTACATTGCGTATCTCCACCGAAGCTGTCCAACCGCTTCCATCACGATTTCTTTTCATCATCAGTTTGCCAATACCAAAGGTGGTGTAGGTCATTCCAAACCCACAGGCAAAGCGGGTATCGAAATTCTGGTTCCAGTTCATGCACCAGCGGAATGGAAGTTTCCCTTCGGGATTTACCTGACCGAACAATACTTCAGCGATCTCTTGTTCATTTCCATGCTCAGGGCTCCATGCCTGGATGATAGCAGGTATATCAAACACCCAACTTTCTATATCTACGGCAGTATCTGTTTGCAGCACCACGATAATATTCGGGTTGGCTTCATACAGCGCCCTGATCATCTTAGATTGTTTTGGAATGGATTTGCTCTTTTTCACCTGTCCATCTGCCTCGTATATGAATGGCTGTTTGGCAAAGTAGACCACAACATCAGCTCGACGGGCTTTCTCTACGGCTTCCTGTATGAGGAATTCTTCAATGTACTCGAATCCAAACTTCACCAGGGCCGGTCCTCCATCCGTGAAATAATCGATCTGAAGATTGTATGATCCACCTTTCTCGATATTGATCCAGGCTGAGTCTACCCTGACCGGGCCCGTTTTCCAGGCATCGATGATCAGTTTTCCATCGAGATAGAGCCTGCATCCGTCATTATGGATCAGCTTTACTTTTATGGGTCCATGGATGGGGATGAGCGTTGCATCCCACTTCACAGAAAAGGCACTTGAGTCAATTTCCGGGTAAGGGATACCGTCCCCCCAGAAAAAGTCTATGTATTTATCGGTTACAAATTTTGCCGGACTGCCGGATGCTTTAAGATTGTTGTAATATTTGGCGGAGAAACCATTCACCCCCTGTCCGATATACACCATTGATGAGTCGAGTGCTTTTATATCGTTCATCATATTGATACCGGGAGCTGTGTATACAAAGAGACTATCGCCAATGAAAGCCTCTACACTTTCATATCCCGGGCCTATCAGCGCAATGGAATTTTGCTGTTCTGTGTTTAAAGGAAGCAGGCCACCATGATTTTTCAAGAGTACCATTTCCCTGTCGTGCTGAGCAAAGGACAGGTTTACTAAAAAGAGAAATAATATGGTAATGCCTGAAGCAATTTGTTTCATCATAACTTATTTGGGATACGCGCTTAATTAGAACGCATTTCCTGCCATAAAATTACGCTTTTCTCTTTAGCAATCGGTATTGGGCTACCAACATTCCAAGCAGCATTAATCCACAACCGATGATAGCGCGGTATCCCAGCTGTTCATCAAGCACCAGCCAGCCGCCAATGGCTGCAAATACAGCCTCCAGGCTGAGGATGATAGCTGCGTGGGCCGGAGAGGCCTTTTTTTGAGCGATCACCTGCAGGGTATAGGCTATTCCAACGGATAAAATTCCTCCATAGAGAATAGGAATCGCAGCCTGAAAGATCCCATCCCATGTGTTTGATTCAACGGCCAGGGCGACTATGATGCTGAGCACCGCACAAACGACATATTGTATCAACGCCAGTTTCAATGCATTCACCTTTGGCGACATTATTCCTATAATCACTACATGCGCCGCCCAGAAGAAGGCCCCGATCAGCACCAGCATATCACCAAAGTTGATGGTGTGGCTTTCTGTGATACTCAGGAAGTACATGCCGACAACTGCCAGCATGGCTGCAATCCAGACGCTGACATGGGGAAATTCCTTTCGAAAGAGGCCCAGTATGGGTACGATCACTACATATAGGCCTGTTATAAAGCCCGCATTGCCTGCTGTGGTGTAAACCAGCCCATATTGCTGGAAGGTGGCACCACCGAAGACGGAGAGGCCGAGGATCAATCCTCCATAAAGCAGATATCTGGAAGAAGTCCGGTTCGGGGGGCGAGGGACGGGGGACGCGGTATCCTTAGAAAGAAAAATAAAGGGCAGGATAACCATTGCACCGAGAGCAAATCGGATGCCGTTGAAAACGAAGGGGCCAACGAAATCCATGCCCATACGTTGAGCAACGAAAGAAAACCCCCAGATCAATGAGGTGAGCAGGAGTAAGCTATCTGATTTAAGTGCGGTAGGTCTCATTGATTAAATTCTAATATCCAAATTCTAAGCAAGTTTAAATGACTTAAATTCAAAGCTCCAAAGAATTATCAAACTTAAAACATAAAACTCATTTATGCAATGTGCATGCAAGCTCTGCGCTAGCCAGTATCCGGTAACCAGAACCCAGCACCCAAAACCTGGATTCTGTGCGACATTTTCAGAATTTGGGTATTAATTATTAGTAGAACAATACTAATTTTTAACATCCATGTTATGCAAGTTGAAAAGATTGAAACAAAAATATATGAGATCAGAGGTAAGAAAGTAATGCTTGATTATGATCTAGCTGCCTTATATCAGGTGGAAACAAAAAACCTGAATCTGGCTGTAAAACGCAATATTCGAAGATTTCCGGAGGACTTCATGTTCAAGCTTAGTATTGAAGAATGGATATCTTTGAGGTTGCAAATTGAAACCTCAAAGCAACGTGGCGGTTCACGATACCTTCCCCATGCTTTTACTGAACAGGGGCTTGCAATGCTAAGTGGTATACTTAATTCGCAAAAGGCAATTGAAGTAAACATTGCTATAATGCGAACATTTGTGTATCTAAGACAATACTCCATAAGCCACAAGGAACTATCAGATAAGCTATTAGTATTGGAAAAGAGAACCAATAAACGTTTCAAGGATATATATCAGGCATTGAATTATTTAATTCAGAAAGACATACAAGAACAAACGCAGAAAGATCGAAAACAGGTCGGGTATAAAACCAAAACAAATAAAAAACCATAACAACGCACTGAATATGGTAAATTTCAGACGACGGATGCAGCAACATCGGTATGCCGATCAGACGATATAAACATACACTTTGATGTTTGATAGTGCCAAAATCGGCAAGCCATATACTCCAAGTAGCTTACGGCATATATTCCATTATAATTTGTTGAAAGTTAAGAATAATCATAACTTTACCTTGCATTGTTGTAGGTATAGCGTTGTAACGCATTTGATGGTAATAAAGGTGATGCTATAACTAGTTGTAGCCAATAAAAAAAAGACCAATTACAGAAAAGAAATGAGGAAGAATTCAAAACATAAAACAAAGACTGACGATGTTAATGTCAATAAAGAAATATTTATAAAAGGTCAGATTTACAAAGACGTATTTAGCAAAAAAGACCTATGGACAGATTTAGCCGAACTGTATGATGGAGAATTCAAAATAAAACAAACTATTAGTAAAGACATTAATTCATTTCGACTAGAAATTCCGTATAAAAATCACAATATCATTCTAACTGAAACAGACACAAAACCATTAAAATTTGAAACAGAACTCAAGCTTAATCGAAAATTTGAATTTAATATTAGTTGGGAAGATAGTATTGAACGGGTATTGAAAATTTTTGGAAAGCAAGATATTAAAGTTGGAGACAAAGAATTTGACAAGAAATATTTGATTCAATCAAATGAGCCTGGACTAATCACAAATATTTTGAATTATAGAGAGATAAGCAGGATATTATTGAAACATAATATTTACTTATTGACTTTGGAATATAATAAAAAGGATGAAGGACATAAATTGATGACCATAAAAGACAGAAATACGAAGAAAAAAGAAATAATGATTGAATTAATAAATTTGGAATTTAGTATAATTGACTTTTTTATTGACAATAATTTAATTCGTAATTGACTTGAAATGAAAGAATTACCGGCTACAGTCGAGTAGGTGGCTCCGCCGGTAGCAACTGGCGGAGTGCACCTCTCACATTTATCCGCCGAAATGAAATGAAGGGGGACCACCAAAATCCCTCCTTTTGTCGGGATAAACTCCCGGGCCACGAATACGGCGGTTCGGAAACCATCAACAAACATAGCCCCACCTTACCATCCCCCTCTTTTCTCTGCAAACTAAGTTGTAATCGGTTTTTGGTGTTTATCATTAAAGCTGGTAAGTAAAAATTGTCATCCTGCGGAGAGAACGCAGTGAACGACGAAGGAACTGTATCAATTTTCTCCGACACAGATAGAGTGCTTTGCCTGCAGTTTTGCATAAAGCCGGCAAGACGTTCTGCCAGCATTTACGCCCCCGGGCGAAGTCAAGTGAAGAACGAGGACCGAGAATCGAAAATCGAGGATCGAACACCAAACACCAAAGATCGACTATCACATTTCAAATACAGAATACAGAATTGTAAATCATTTCCCGGGTTGCCCTTTCTTTGGTTTCCCTCGTCTCGGGACAGGCTGTTTCTTCCCACCAAAGGCGGGCCGACGCCCCCTCGTCCCTCACACCCCGAACCACATACCGCATAGCATATTTTCGTAATTTTGTACAAACCAATAAGATCACGCGCCATAGCAGCAGCCTTTAGGGCACATAAAAATAGCCGCTTTTGCAAAAAAATATTCAGCAAAAAATTGATATGACACAGGAATTACTTGATAATAATACAAACTGTCTAAATTGCGGAACTGAAACCCAGGAAAACTACTGTTCTAAGTGCGGACAACTAACCAACACATCGCAAATCACTTTCAAAGAAACAATCAATAATTTTTTAAGTATCGCTTTTGCATTTGAAGGCCCGCTTTGGCTGACCATCCGTCTTCTAATCACCAATCCGGGAAAACTTTA
>QMPN01000154.1 GCA_003648575.1 Bacteroidota bacterium | reverse complement strand
GTTCAGAGTATTATTGAAAATGGAGAGCTCGTTTCAGATGAATTGCTTGTCGACCTTCTGAGATCTGCCATGCAAAAGCACCCCGGCACCGAAGGCTTCCTTTTGGATGGATATCCAAGGACTATACAGCAGGCCCGTGACCTGGAAGTATTGCTGACGGAATTGAATGGTGGCGTAAATGTTGTCCTTGCTCTGGATGTCCCCGACGATGAACTTATGGAGCGCTTGCTTAAGCGTGCACAGGTCGAAGGACGAAAGGATGACACTGAAGAGGTGATATCCAACAGGCTGAATGTGTATCACAGCCAGACCAAGCCCCTGATGGCTCATTATGACGGGCAGGGCAAGATGAAAAGTGTTCATGGCGTAGGAACGATCGACGAGATATTTAACCGTCTCTGTGAAAAGGTAGATAAATAGAATTTATCCAACTCAACCCTCAACCCTCAACCCTCAACCCTCACTTCTCCTTCCCAAGCTCCTTAGCAACACTAACAGTAGTGTCTTCGTTGTAGGTGACCACAAAGCCCAGCTTTTTAAATACAGCAATCATTGCTCGGTTGTCCTTGGTGGTTTCTGCAAAGATGCGTTTCATATTCCACTTTCTGGCAATATCCTCGCAATAGGTGGTGAGAATGGTTCCCAGTTCTTTTTTCTGATATGCATCGGTGATCAGGATGGCATATTCAACTGATGTAAGGTCAGGATCAGAGATCAAACGGCCAACGGCAATCAGCTTCTTTTCACCTTTCACTTCCACTTCTGTCACGATCCCAATTTCCCTGGCATAATCGATATAACAGAACTGTGTTGCAACTTCATGTGAGTCAAAATGGAAGTTATACCTGAATCGCGAGTAGATAGATTCTTTTGAGCAGCTGCTTAGCAATTCGAGCCACAGTGGTTCATCTTCCGGTTTGATAGGGCGCATTATGATAGATGTACCATCGCTGAGTTTTGATTTCTTAATGAGCTTATCCGGATAGGGGTGCAACAGCAAATGTGAATACTCCGGCATTTTTTTACCGACAGCCTCCTTATCCATAACAATACGTGCATCAAGAGCAATTGCATCATCCGGGGTCACAAGCAATGGGTTGACATCCAGCTCTGCGATTTCCGGATAATCGGCAGCGAGGTATGACATCCTGATCATGATCTCGATCAGCTTGTCTATATTTTTGGGTGTGCTGCCCCTGTATCCTTTCAGGAGGGGATATATCTTCAGGTTTTCAAGCATCCTCCTGGCCAGCCTTTCATTCAAAGGCGGGAAACCAAGTGATTTATCTTTGAACAGCTCAGCTGCTGTTCCACCCATTCCAATCATCATACATGTGCCGAATACGGGATCTTTCTTGATACCGAGAATAAGCTCCACTGAATCCTTGGCATTGAACATCGGCTGTACCGTTACCCCTTCAACCTTAGCGTCCGGCATCTTTTGCTTTATGCTTTCAGTCATATTCTTAAAGGTCATCCAAACGGTGTTCTCATCTTTTATGTTAAGGACAACACCACCAACATCCGATTTATGGGTGATATCGGGCGATAATATCTTAAGTACGACAGGATATCCGATCTTATTGGCGATGTCGGCGGCCTGCAGTGCTGAATATGCAGGCTGAGGCCTGGTGGTATTAATGCCATATGCATCGATAAGAACCTTGGAAACATCTTCCGAAAGGATCAGATCTTTAGTGAAGTGCTTGCTCGTAAATTCTTTCCTTACCTTTTTCCTGTCAAGTTTAAATGAAAGAGGAACTTCCCTTGGCGTTTCAAACAGGATGTTCAGGTTCCTTGAATAGTTTGCCAGGGTCATAAAGGCCCTGATTGCTGCTTCAGGGGTTCGGTAAACAGAGATGCCATTGTTCATAAATACTTGCATCCCGTCTTTCATGCTTTGTCCACCCAGCCATGCTGCCATGATCGGCTTGGAATGCTTTTCAGAGATTTTTACAATGACTTCTGCAGTCTTGGTTGGAGCCGTCATTGCTTGGGGTGTAAGGATTACAAGTATGGCGTCAACATTTTTATCTTGCATGACTATTTCCGTAGCCTTGGCAAACCTCTCAGGTGGTGCATCCCCGATCACATCAACGGGGTTGCCGTGCGACCAGAATGGCGGCAATACTTCATTTAGCTTTTCCATGGTATCATCAGAAAGCTTCGTGAGCTTTCCCCCCTTGGAGATCAGCATATCTGTGGCCATCACCCCGGGTCCCCCTGCATTGGTTACGATAGCCAGGTTTGAGCCCTTGGGGATGTTTCTTCTGGAGATGAGGTCGGTAAAATTAAAAATGTCGCCGATATCATATACCCTTGCAATACCTGCACGTTGAAAGACGGCATCGTAGATATTGTCTTCAGATGCCATGGCACCGGTATGTGAAGCTGCTGCCGCAGCTGATTCAGGATAGCGCCCTGCCTTATATACAATGATAGGTTTTTTACGCGCAAAAGCACGGGCAGCGGTCATAAATTCGCGGGCGAATGTTATACTTTCAACATAGAGCACAATGGATTTTGTATTGGAATCCTTACCAAAATAGTCTATCAGGTCGCCAAAGCCAACATCCATGGTGTTCCCAATGGATACAAAATATGAGAACCCAATGTTTTGTTCGATGGCCCAGTCGAGGGCTGAGGTGCATAAGGCCCCCGATTGTGATATAAAGGCAACATTCCCTTTTTTAGGCATGGAGGCGGCAAAGCTGACGTTCATCTTATAGCCGGGAACAATGACTCCAAGGCAGTTTGGCCCGATCACACGCATACCCTCATATTTTGCCACTTCAGCCTTCACCTCATCTTCCAGCTTACGTCCTTCTTCACCGGATTCTTTAAAGCCTGCCGACATGATAATGATGCCAAGCACCCCTGCCTCGCCACATTCCCTGATCAAGCCCGGTACACGATGTCCGGAGGTTGCGATCACCACCAGATCGGGGGTTTTTGGAACACTCTTGACGTCGGGGTAGCAGGTGATGCCCATCACTGCTTCATATTTTGGATTGATAGGATAAACAACTCCCTGGAAACCTCCACCAACAAGGTTTTTAAGTGCAATCCCTGCAACTGAATCAGGGTTGTTTGATACTCCGATCAGGGCGATCCTTTTCGGCTTGAAGATACTGTCGAGGGTTCTGATAGACATGTCTTAAAATTTTAATAATAACAGGTAATTACTGCATTTTTCATAAGGTTGTGCAAAGGTAGTGCAATTCCTTATGCTGTGAAATTATTCACAAAAAAAACCCGCAGAAAATCTACGGGTTCATAAAATGGTTTAATTTCTTTTAGACCTTTTTTGGGGCTTTAAGAAAAATTGTTAAAACTGTACCAATAAGTACTGCAACACCTGTGATGGTGAATGCAAGGCCGAAGTTGCCTAAGTCACCGAGGCGGCCTCCCAGCATAGGTCCTAATATTCCACCGACACCATATGACAAGAATATAAAAGGATAATTTTGTCCAACATTTTTGGTTCCGAAGGTATCTGCAGTGATTGTCGGGAACAGTGCGAAGTTACCGCCGAAGTTGAATCCGATCAGTGTTGCACCAACATATAAAAGTATCTCATTTCCTGCCATAAAGGTGAAAAGGATTACGATAATACCCTGTGTGGCCGTCATGATGATGATTGAAGTTTTTCTACCAAGTTTATCGCTCATCATACCCCAAAGAATTCTTCCCAATCCGTTTGCCAGACTAAAAAATACAGCCATCGCAGTACCTGCAACGGCACTTGCCGAAACCGGATCCATACCTGCGTTTTGAAGTGCTTCGATAGGATAGAGCTTCATCAGGCCAATCGACATCAGTCCTGCACCGGCACTAAAAACAAAGGTCAGGAATATCAGGTAGAACTGTGGAGTTCTCAGCATTTGGCTGACGCTGAAGTTTACCGTTCCTTTAGCTGAAGCGCCACTTGCATTTGGTTCAGGAGGATTATAACCTGCAGGTTTCCAGCCCTCAGGCGGGAATACCATCCACAAGCCACCGATAATAACCATTGCTGCAAAAGCGACCCCGTATATTGTAAATGTACTGGAAAGACCGATATTATCAATAAGATGGCCCCATGAGCCTGCGAGCTTAACCCAGCCCATTGCGCCAAATCCGAATCCGGCAACTGCCAGGCCGGTGATCATGCCTTTTTTGTCAGGGAACCAGCGCATACCGACGGCGATAGGAACGACATAGGCAAAACCAATACCAGCTCCTCCTATAAGCCCGATTAAAATAGTCAGAGCCCAGAAGTCTGTTCCTCCAAAAATCCCTGCGAGGGCATAACCCAGACCCAGGATAACGCCACCAATGATTGCCAGGTTTCTCGGACCCCATGCCGTAAGTTTTTTTCCGGCAAATACCATAAAGAGTGCAAAGGCTACCAGACCAACTGAAAAAACTACTTGAGTTTCCATTTTTGACCAGCCTGCTTCAGTCAATTTTGGTGTAAATACCGACCAGGCATAAATAGCACCGAGGGCCAGCTGTATCAGGATCGCCCCGACAACGACCAGCCATCTGTTCATTACTTTTTTGTTTTCCATATTATTTGGTTTTTAAAAAGGCACTCCGGAAACACGACTGAATCCGGAATGCCTTTAATATTGAATGAAGAATTAACGTTTAACTTCTACCTTGGCTCCGGTAATGATGTCTTCTACCACGCCCGGATCGAGCAGTGTGGATGTGTCACCGAGGTTGGTGGCATCACCTTCACCGATCTTACGGAGGATCCTCCTCATGATCTTACCTGAACGGGTTTTTGGCAGTCCGTTCACGATCTGGATCATATCAGGCTTAGCAATAGGCCCGATATATTTAGTTACGGTAGCGCGTATCTCTGTCTCGATATTCTGTGCTTCATCTTCTGAAAGTTGATCGCAGATCACGTATGCGTAAATACCGGCTCCCTTGATTTCGTGCGGGTAACCAACAACAGCTGATTCAATAACTTTTGGATGCTGGTTGATTGCATCTTCCACCTCGGCGGTACCGATCCTGTGGCCTGATACGTTGATCACGTCATCAACACGGCCTATGATCCTGTAATAGCCCTCTTCATCACGTTTCGCACCATCACCTGTGAAATAAAGGTCTTTATAGGCGGAGAAGTAAGTCTGATAGCAACGATCATGAGCACCATAAAGGGATCTGAGCATGCCAGGCCATGGGAACTTAATGCAAAGGTTTCCTTCAACACCATTACCTTTAAGTTCTTTGCCTTCAGGGTCAACCAGGATAGGCTGAATACCGGGCAGAGGCAATGTGGCAAATGATGGTTTGGTAGGAGTGATCCCTGCCAGGGGTGTTATCATGATACCACCGGTTTCGGTCTGCCACCATGTGTCAACGATGGGGCATCTTCCTTCACCAATAAGGTCATGATACCAACGCCATGCTTCCTCATTGATGGGTTCACCAACAGTACCCAGCACTTTTAATGAGCTACGGTCATGTTTGGTAACGAATTCGTTACCCTGGGCGATGAGGGCACGGATCGCAGTAGGAGCAGTGTAAAACTGGTTCACCTTGTGTTTTGCAACTACTTCCCAGAATCTGCCTGCATCAGGCCAGGTTGGAACACCTTCAAACATAACGGAAACAGCGCCTGACAGCAACGGCCCGTAAACAATGTATGAGTGGCCTGTGACCCATCCGATATCGGCGGTACACCAGAAGATGTCGCCTTCGCTGTACTGGAATACATTTTTGAAAGTGTATTCGGCAAATATCATATATCCGGCAACGGTGTGCAGTACACCTTTTGGTTTTCCTGTTGAACCTGAAGTATAGAGGATGAAAAGTGTGTCTTCGGCATCCATTTCTTCTGCTTCACAAACTATGTCCATGCCTTCAATGGCATCATGCCACCAAACATCTCTGCCTTCAACCCAGTTGATATCTTCACCTGTGCGTTTGAAAACGATCACATTGTCAACTGAAGTGCATTTTTCCACAGCCTCGTCTACGATGCTTTTCAGCGGAATGCTCTTGGTTCCACGGTAACCGCCATCAGATGTGATAACAAGGTTACAGAGTGAATCGTTGATACGGTCGGCAAGTGCATTGGCTGAGAATCCAGCAAATACGATGGAATGGATGGCCCCGATCCTTGCGCATGCAAGCATGGCAATGGGAAGCTCGAGGATCATGGGAAGATAAAGTGACACACGGTCGCCTTTCTTAACGCCCAGATTCTTCATGGCATTGGCAAACTGACTGACTTTTTCGTAAAGTTCACCGTAGGTGATAGAAATTGCTTCTTCTTTCGGATCATTGGGTTCCCAGAGCAATGCGGTCTGGTCTTTCCGGTGTGGAAGGTTCCTTTCGAAAATGTTTTCAGTGATGTTCAGTTTACCGTTCACGAACCAGTTCACGTTTGGTTCGGTAAAGTTCCATTCAAGGACTTTATCCCATTTTTTTCTCCAGATATAGTCATCGGCAATATTTGCCCAGAAGCCTTCAGGATCGTCAACGCTTTCCTGGTATTTCTGGAAATATTCCATCAAACTGGTGATTTTGTTTGTCATAGTGCTTGTTATTTTTGATTAGATGATTAATTAATATTTTAGTTTGTTTCTTGTTGCTGGCTACTGGCTACTGGCTACTGGTTACTGGCTGCTGGTCCCCCGTCCCTCGCCCCCCGGACCTAAAAGAAATAATACACACCCAATAAGAAACGCAGATTCCCTATCTCTTTTGTATCTTTTACAAGGCCATCGGATTGAGCAGTACCATAGGCAGCAACAGTATATTCAATCTCAGGAGCGATCCTGAATTTACCTGAATTATAGATAAAGCGTGGGGATATCCTGTAGAGGTATGCAATATTGGAGCCGCGCTGGTATGTCGGGCCTGTAATATCTTTTCCGGCTCCCAGGTTCTGGGCATATCCGGCAAGTAAACCGACCTGCCATTTCTTTCCGTTACTGTGAATATC